>JAGKWN010000155.1 GCA_021151805.1 Cytophagaceae bacterium
TATGAATTATGAATTATTATAATAATTTCTACTGATTATCACTGATTCATGATATTCATTAATAAAATGACTGCATTAGAAATATTAACTATTTTACAACCTTATCAGGAATATCTGATCCGGGTACGGTAGGCGGAAGCTCAGCGTCAGTCGCAGCATACATGGGAGTACAGTCTGAACTTAAGCTATACCTTTATCACATTAAAAATCTTTCGCAGAACAAAAGTCGAGACGAACAAAGATCTTTATATACAGATCATCTTCCGGATTGAAAATAATCAAATCTATCTTTCCAAAATCTATCATGCAGAGGGTAAAAACTCTTTACAGTTGCTTGAAGAAATAAAAGCGGACAAGAACCTGCATGATAATCCATTCAAGGCTACACAAGAACATACGACTGATCTTGCACAGGAAACAATTAATTATTTATCCATTGCAGATCGTATTTCTGCGCATGCAGTGAATATGTATACCGGCGATAATTATTGGCCCGGAAATTACAGTAAAGTTAAACTGACTTCAAACCGAATTGTGTTGGAGCAAGTAAACCACATGAACAGCCGCTCTCTCAATCACAAAGACGATTATAGCTTACGTGATTTAAAATTTCAAATTCCCTTACAAAAAACAGTTGTGCTTAAACATTCTTATGATGATATTTTTATAGGAAACATGCTGGTATCGTTTTCGGATCGATCTTCGCAGAATAACAGTGCTGCTGGCGATACTATCCGGGAGCAGATAAAGAATGAATTATGAATTATTCTTTTCCCGACATTATTTACTATTTTTCACCAGGGAATTTAGAATATCGCAACCAACCTAAACAACCAATAATACTACCCACCTAACATCCATTTTTAACAACTGATTATCTGATAATTACAAATAACACCCATTAAACATTTATTACCAATCCATAAATATTACCTGAAAAAGAAGAAAATAACCATGTTTTTAGGGGAATTTTCTGCAATTTTGATCTCGTAAAATTGTAATTATTAAACAAGTACATATCAAATGGCAAATTATTTCAACACTCTTTCTTTAAGAGAAAAATTAAGTCAGTTAGGTGTTTGTGAATTCATGGACAGAAGTGAATTCTCTGACGGTGTTGCTGCATTAAAAGGTAAAAAAATTGTAATCGTAGGTTGCGGTGCACAAGGCTTGAACCAGGGATTAAACCTTCGTGATTCTGGTTTGGATGTTTCCTATACATTACGTAAAGAAGCAATCGATTCTAAAAGACAATCTTTTTTAAATGCTTCTGAAAATGGTTTCAAAGTTGGTACATACGAAGAATTAATTCCATCTGCAGACCTTGTAATCAACCTTACTCCGGATAAACAACATACAGCTGTTGTATCTGCTGTTATGCCGTTGATGAAAAAAGGTTCTACATTGTCTTACTCTCACGGTTTCAACATCGTTGAAGAAGGTATGCAGATCCGTAAGGATATCACAGTAATCATGGTGGCTCCTAAGTCTCCGGGTTCTGAAGTTCGTGAAGAATACAAAAGAGGTTTCGGTGTTCCTACATTGATCGCAGTTCACCCTGAAAACGATCCGGAAGGCAAAGGCTGGGATTATGCTAAAGCTTACTGTGTAGGTACAGGTGGTGACAGAGCAGGTGTATTGAAGTCTTCTTTCGTTGCTGAAGTAAAATCTGATTTAATGGGTGAGCAAACAATCCTTTGTGGTTTGTTACAAACTGGCTCTATCCTTTGCTTCGACAAAATGGTTGAAAAAGGTATTGATAAAGGATATGCTTCTAAATTGATCCAGTATGGATGGGAAGTAATCACTGAATCTTTAAAACATGGTGGTATCAGCGGTATGATGGATCGTCTATCAAACCCTGCTAAAATCAAGGCTTTCCATGTATCTGAAGAATTGAAAGACATCATGCGTCCATTGTTCCGTAAGCATCAGGATGATATCATGAGCGGTGAATTCTCCCGTATCATGATGGAAGACTGGGCAAACGGTGATAAAAACCTATTGACATGGAGAGCTGCTACAGGTGAAACAGCATTCGAAAAAACTCCGGCTGGCGACGTGAAAATCTCTGAACAGGAATACTATGACAATGGTTTATTAATGGTTGCAATGGTTCGTGCAGGTGTTGAACTTGCGTTCGAAACAATGACTGAATCCGGCATCATTGATGAGTCTGCATACTATGAATCATTACACGAAACTCCGCTTATCGCAAACACGATCGCTCGTAAGAAGTTATTCGAAATGAACCGTGTTATTTCTGATACTGCTGAGTATGGTTGCTACTTGTTCGATCATGCTTGTAAGCCTTTATTGGCTGACTTCATGAAGACTGTAGATACAGATATCATTGGTAAAAACTTCAACGCCGGCAAAGACAATGGTGTTGACAACCAAATGTTGATCGCAGTGAATGAAGTATTACGTTCTCACCCGATCGAAATCGTTGGTGCTGAATTACGTGAAGCAATGACTGAAATGAAAGCGATCGTTTCTTAATCAGAACGTTTGTTTAAATATAAAGCGACCGGACGATGTAAATTGTCCGGCCGCTTTTTTATATCTATACATTTTTTAAAGCAAAGAGTGCTAAAACTTCGAAAAATCGAAAAGTAAATTATTATCTCCGTTTCGATTACCTTTGTACTCCTTGTTGTATTTCTTTCAACCGCTAAAAGAAAAATCCCAACACTTTCATGTCAGGATCTTTTAATTAAACGAACTACTAAATCAAACTGCTTTCGAGAACTGAGCCTTAGGAATCTGGTCTGACCAATACCGCAAATCAAACGCCATGCAGATGTTTCTTAAAAAGGCCATGCCTACTGATGTTACAGCTAATGAATTTTCTTTCAATTGAATCAACCCGTCTGTTTCAAGGTCTTTCAGCCGCACTAAAATATCGGCCGCTAACTCTCCCTTTTTCCATTGTGTTTTGTATTCACACATGACAGATAAAATATGTGTGCGAATATTTAAATCTTCAGCAGTTAATATATGCCCTTTAAAAATCGGAATGATATCCTGTTCAATCAGTTTCTGATAATCTTCTACCGTTTTAACATTTTGAGCAAAAGCGCCCCAGGTATCACTGATTGCTGAAACACCCAAACCTATAGCAAACGCGGTATGCAACGCTGTATACCCCATAAAATTGCGATGCAGTTTCCCGGTCTTCGCAGCAAGCGTAAGTTCATCATCCGGCAATGCAAAATGATCCATGCCAACATCTTCATATCCGGCACGAGCAAACATTGCCTGTCCGGTCGTATACAATTCTCTTTTATATGCATCTGCCGGCAAATCTGCTTCTGTGTATTTCCGTTGTCCAGGCTTTAACCAGGGTACGTGTGCATAACTGTAAAAAGCAATCCTGTCCGGCTTCAGCTTAATCACCTTTTCAATAGTTGTGGTAATGCTTTCAACAGTTTGCAACGGTAATCCATAAACCAGATCGTAATTCACAGATGTGTATCCGATTGCCCGTGCCTGTTCTGTAACACGAATAACATTTTCGATCGGCTGAACGCGGTTAATAATTTCCTGCACACGACGTTCGAAATCCTGAATACCAAAACTCACTCTTCTGAATCCAAGTTCATAAAGAACTTGTAAATGCTCTTCAGTAGTATTGTTCGGGTGACCTTCAAAACTAAACGACGTTTGTTCAGGTATAATGCAATCCCAAATAATTGACCGTATTAAATATTCCAGATTTTTAGGGCTGAAAAATGTTGGTGTACCACCACCCAAATGCAGTTCTGTAAGAACCGGCTTTTCTTTGAACAAGTTCAGATATAACTTCCATTCTTTAAGAACAGCTTTTATGTAAGGCATTTCAACCGCATGATTTACGGTGATGCGTGTATTGCAACCACAATAGGTACAAAGACTTTCACAGAATGGCAAATGTATATACAAGCTGATGCCGCCGTTTTTATTTGCATGTGAAAAGTTTGAGCGTATCTCATGCTCCCATTGTATCTTCTTAAAAGCTGCAGTATTCCAGGATGGAACAGTAGGATAACTCGTATACCGTGGGCATGGGATATTGTATTTTTGAACCAGTTGTTTTGAATCCATTGTTTCCATATACATCAATGACAAGTCGTTTGAGCACAACAGTTTTTTTCAGCAGAAGGGCTTACATAAGGAATCCCAAGATTCATTCCACGCAGGATTAATAATACACCTAATGTACACACAAATACAGGTATCACTTTTTGAAAAACCTGTTTCATACCTACAGGTACATAATTTTTACTGAATACCAATGTCGCCATGGCAGGTACGGTACCTAAACCAAACAACAGCATATACAAAGTTCCTTGCCAGACATTGCCCGTAGCTACAGCTCCTATGATTGCAATCGAAACCAATCCGCATGGCAGCAGGCCATTCAACAAACCTATAAAAAACAAAGAAGAAAATGTATGAGACCTTAAACGGGTAGCGATTGAATTTTTCAATGTCTGAACGTATGAAATTCCTGCAATAGTTTTCCCTGAAAACACATTCTTGAAAAATATTGGAAACAGGATAAGCAGAATCAATAAGCTACCTGAAATGATTGATAATACCTGCTGCAAGCCTGCAAGGTAAAATGCCGTTCCCAGCATGCCCAATAAAGCACCTAGCATACTGTAAGTAACAACTCTGCCGGTATTGTAAACAAGTACAGCCAGTAGTCTTAATCCTTTATCTGAAGTATGAACCGGCAAGGCAAGCGCGATTGGCCCGCACATGCCAATGCAATGCAGACTACCAAACATTCCCATTAAAAAGCCAGCCCAGATCATTTTATTTTATATAAATTTTTTCTTCCGTATAAAAAGGAGTTGCATTACCTTTCCAATCAACATGAACTACATAACTACCTTTAGAAAGTAACGACTTTGAATAATTTTGTTTTCTATTCGAAAGCGAGATAGGTAATTCAAGATCCTTAGAAATATCCGAAGGTCTATATAGCCTAATCGTTCCTGACACATTACTATTAGCATATTGTTCAGGAAAAACAAATTGTATCGAGTCCGCAGTCTGCATAATTTTTACAGCTGCATGCATGGTTTGGGCATTCGATAATTTGTCAATCTTTTGCTGGTAGGCAATTTCCCTGGCGTAGTAATCTTCAGTGACCAGTTCTGTATTAATGCTAAATGTTTTATATACCAGAAACAGAATAAATAAAACAAAGCACGCAAAGAAGATCGCAATATAATTTCCCCAATGAAGTTTCATAATACTTATTATTTTTAGTTATAATGCCGGCCCTACAAACGAAGTACTCACTTCATCAATCAATGCGTTTCCTTCATAGATACCAATGGTAATCGGTGTTTTGATCGAATGAATATCTTTCTGATCAAGGATAACGAATAAAGCGCCTTCAGAAATAGCATTCGGAACAATTTCAGGAATATGACCTACCAATTTAATTTCACCTGCATGACTGGTTATCTTAAATGTAATCGGCAAGGTATCTCTTGTTTTATTTACAACTTTAAAATTATATAAATTACTGTAACGGCCATTCCCATGCTCCTGGTAAAGCATACCAGGTGTACGCAGGATCGTAGTTTCCACATCGGGTCTTGTAACCAACAAAGTAGTAAATGACAGAATCAACACAACCAAAATAATTGTATACGCAATCACTTTTTTTGTCCAGATAAAACCTGTTTTATTTTGAATACCGTCTTCAGATGCGTATCGGATCAAGCCTCTTGGTTTACCAATCTTATCCATGATGCTGTCGCATTCATCAATACATGCGGTACAATTGATGCATTCCATCTGCACACCATTACGGATATCAATACCTGTCGGGCATACATGCACGCACTGATGACAGTCAATACAATCACCTTTGCCTGCGGCCTCACGGTCTTCACCACGTTTTAAATGTGCTCTGCTTTCCCCTCTGATATAATCATAAGCAACGTTGATGGATTTTTTATCCAACATCACGCCCTGCAAACGTCCATACGGACAGATCGTCGTGCAGATCTGCTCTCTGAAGCGGGCATATACACCATAAAAAACGAATGTAAAAATCAGAATAGCAATAAAACCTCCTAAGTGATTCAGGGGATTATCGGATACAATCTTCCACCACTCATTTGTACCAATGATGTAGGTTAAAAACAGATTGGAAATAATAAACGAGAATGAAAAGAAAATAAAATGTTTGGAAAATTTCTTAAAGAATTTATTCCAGGAAAGCGGCGCTTTGTTTAAAGCAATCTGGTTTCTGTAATCCCCTTCAATCCAGTATTCAATTTTACGAAAAATCAACGTAATCCACCTGTATGAATTAAAACAACTGTGCTATTATTTTTAATCTTGTTTTTCAGCAATTCATAAAAAGCAAAAAACATTTTTCCTGAGTACACATACTCTGTTTTTATGTGATGCATCTCTTCAAATTGTTCAATGAACGAAAGCAATTCAGGCGTTTTTTTTGCATAGCCACCATGATGGAAATTCCAAAGAATTTCAAAATTAGGCTCTTCAAGATTTTCTTTGTTTTTAATTAAACCTAATATCTGCGTTTCAAGGTATTGCGCATTTTTTAAAACACAAACCCCTATTAAGTGCGTCTCTGGTGCTGCATTAATCAAACCTGCAATTGTCCCTCCCGAACCAACAGGGCACATTATATAATCAGGAATATAACCTAATTGTGCCACTATTTCCTGATACATCTCTCCTACTCCTGTCAATGCCAATGCATTTGTACCACCTTCGGGCACTGCATATTGGTCGTTTTTTTGGTGAATAGTTAATAGGTTTTCTTTATCTCTATAGGCTTCTCTCGACACAAAAACAAAGTTCATTCCACACTCATTAGCATATCTTAAAGTAATGCTCGAATCCGCATTCAATTCATCACCTCTGATAATGCCCGTTGTCTCAAACCCCAAATATTTACCCGCAGCCGCCAAGGCATAAAGGTGATTTGAATGTGCTCCTCCAAAGGTAATCAGTTTTGGGTATCCAAGTTTTTTTGCCTCCAACAAATTAAACTTTAGTTTTCGCCATTTGTTTCCCGAAATTTGTGGATGAATCAAATCATCTCTTTTCACAAAG
>JAGKWN010000030.1 GCA_021151805.1 Cytophagaceae bacterium
AATTATGTCATAAATACAACTATATCAGGTCAACTGAGGTTAAAACATAGAAAAATACAATTGATAGAATTAAAATATAGTGATTGAAAAAATTTGACTGCCGTATGGGTCTTCAGATAGTTCAAATTCATGGATCAGCTTAGAGCTGTTTGTTTACGGGTGATGCAGACGATAATTATGGAAATCATATTACTTCTTGAACAAAATCCTTAACTTGTTTTGCCCTTATATCCTTGATTGCTTTGAACTTATACCCCTACATTTTTATATGGCTTTAGCACAACAAACCGGTATACTCGGACGCAAACGTGCAGCTCACTTATTGCGTCGTATCACCTTCGGGCCAAATAAGTCTGATATTGATATTTTCACCAACTACAGCGTTGCCGATGCCCTGGATAATCTCTTTCAGGATACCACAATGCCAGATCCGCCGCTGGATCTGAAGACTAATGCAACCTGGGTAAACGCTCCATCCACAACCGCCAACAGCAGTGATTCTCCCTTACAGGAATACTTCAAGGGCTGGTGGCTGAAACAAATGCTTGGCCAGGATATTGCCGCTGCCGACCGGATTCCATTCATGGTGCGCGAACGCATCCTCTTTTTCCTGCACACACACTTAACAACCGTGCAGGCTACGGTAGGCAACAGCCGCGCACTCTATTTTCAGAATGTCCTGCTGCGTACATTTGCCCTCGACGGAAGTAAACCTGCTGAAATAAATTTAAAGGAACTCACCAAAAAGATTAGTGTCGACAATGCCATGCTGGTTTTGCTCGATGGCAGACTGAATGTAAAAGGCGATCCGAATGAAAACTATGGCCGTGAACTGATCGAGCTATACTCGCTCGGCAAAGGGCTTACCGGCTACACCGCACCTTCAGGCACGCAGGGAGATTATATTTATTATACCGAAACGGATGTACGGGCTGCAGCTCTTGTATTATCCGGGTGGGATCTTGATACTACATTCGCCAACATAGATCCCGATACGCTTATCCCTCGCGGTAAAGTAAAAGCAAACAATGTTGGACAAGCGACTCAGCATGACAATACTACCAAGCAATTCAGTGCACGCTTCGGTAGTGCTACAATTTCGCCGGATCCTGCACTGCTGAATGGCGGACTGCCGACGGAGGCCAGCATGATAGATGAAATAAGCCAGCTGATTGACCTGATCTATTCTCAACCGGAATGTCCGAAAAATATCTGCCGAAAAATTTACCGCTTCTTCGTATACCACGACATTGACCAGTCGCTGGATGATACCATCATCACTGACCTGGCGGCTACGTTTGTAAGTAACGGTTATAAAATTGAACCTGTGATCCGCGAATTGCTGGGAAGCCAGCACTTCTACGATATGATGGATACACTGGCAGATAATGACAAGTTCGGCGCCATTATTAAATCTCCCCTTGAGATCATAACAGAGACACTGAATTTCTTTGAACACAAACTCCCGGACTATACTTCCCAGTTGGATGACTTTTATAAAACTACAGCAACGCTGTTTGGTTATATGAAAAGCATGAACATGGACTTCATGAATCCCATTGATGTTGCCGGCTTTGATGCATATCACCAGTATCCGCTCTACAACAGAGCGTGGATCTCGACCAACTCGCTGAACCGAAGATATGATTTCATTTTTCTATGCATGACCACAGAAAATATGATGCCGGGCGAAATCCGGATTGATCTGTATACCTACATGAAACTGCGCTTCCCAACAGTTGCCGCTGATCCGGATGCGTTCATTCGCGAACTGGTCACGTATTTATTCCCGCTTTCAGAGGAAACAACCGAAATTACTACGGATCGACTGAATTATTTCAAGCTTCAGTTTTTCCTGCTTGGCGAAGCATTGCCTCAAGGACCGCTTGCCTTCTGGACATTCAGCTGGGCAAACGGTGATAGCATCCCTGCCAGTAAAACAGATGCCCGCGGCATGTTGCAGGATCTTTTAAATGCAATTCTGCAATCACCGGAATTTCAACTCCACTAATCATTAGCTGTATGAAAAGAAGAGATTTTTTAACAAAACTTCCTGCATTTGCGGCGCTGCCGTTTGCAATCAATGGTGTATGCATGAATGTGCTTGCCGATACACTTTCTCCTTTACAGCGCCTGGCAGCAGGCTGTCCCAACGATCGCGTGCTGATCATTTTACAGCTGCATGGCGGTAACGACGGGCTTAATATGCTCTTGCCTATTTCCGATTACGACACATACTACAACCTACGGGCAAACATTGCCATATCCGATAAAGGTCCGAGATCATTCATCAAACTGGATAACACACTCGCTAATCCCAACCAGATTGGTTTACACCCCGACATGGTTGGTGTTAAAAGTATGTATGACCAGGGCATGGTGCGATTGATCCAGGGCGTTTCTTATGCAAACCAGGACCAATCGCACTTCAGAGGCCGTGATATCTTATTCATGGGTGGGGGAGCCAATGACTATCCTACCTCAGGTTGGGCGGGTCGCTACTTTGCAGACTACTATGCACCAGGTGTGTATCCGGAAGATTTTCCGAATACCAGCATGCCTGATCCACTGGCATTGGAATTCACCAGTGACCTTTCGTTAGTCTTTCATCAAGACCACAACATTCCTACATCTATTGCCATTGATGATCCTACTTCTTTCTTCAACCTGGTAGATACACTTCCCGGCTATGAAGATAAGCCGGGTGTTGATCCACGCGGTGTACCGCCAACGGGACTGGCAAATTCGCCTTACGGAAAAGAGATGAGCTGGATTCTAAACCTGGAAGAAAAATCCGATGAATACCACAGCCGTATTCTTCAGGTATACAACAAAGGCAAACAAACGGATCCGAATATTTCATATCCGCTTACTTATCCATTGCTCGCGCCAACCAAGCAATTGCAGAATCCATTATCTTCCCGATTGAAGATTATCGCGAATATGATTCAGGGTGGTTCAAAAACAAAGATCTACCTGATTCGCATGGGGGGCTTCGATACACATGCGCAGCAGGTTGAAGCAACAGATTCTTCCATGGGCAGCCACGCTGCATTGATGTATCACATCTCTTCTGCCATGCGCGCATTTCAAGATGATCTGAAAGCCCGCAGCATCGACGACCGTGTGATTACCATGACAACCTCAGAGTTCGGCCGACGCATCTATGCAAACGGCAGCTACGGAACAGACCATGGTTTGGGAGCTCCCATGATGTTGTTTGGTAAAGGTGTAGTTCCGGGTCTTTCAGGCACCAACCCTGATCTTACACAAGACAACGTTGCCATGCAGTTTGACTATCGACAAATTTACGCCAGCATCCTGAAAGACTGGATGTGTGCCGATCCGGTAAAGGTTGATGATGAGTTTGGCATCCTCTGGGGCGACTACCCCGGCAGAGGTGTAACACTTCCAATCATCAACAATAACTTAGTGACCAATGTAAACGATTTTGTACGCGATCGTTTCTACATGAACAACTGCTACCCGAACCCTGCATCAAATCATACGGATATTTCTTTCTATCTGAATACAAGCTGTAATGTTACGCTCACGTTACACGATAATACAGGCAAACTGGTTAAAACCATCGTATCAAAAAATTATCCGATCGGTGAAAATAAAATTTCCGTTGACCTGAGAGATGTGTCTGCGGGTGCGTATTTTTATCAGATTGAAACATCTTACTTCAAAGACGCAAAGAAACTGATCATTCAAAAGTAATACGTGAATATGCGCTTCCCCATTGCCATATGTCTTGTACTATTTCTCTATGTATTTCTCCCGGTTGAAATACAGGCACAGGTACACAGAAAAAAACCAGGCCATTCTTCTGGCCTGCCAAATGATGACTTCACCAAAACGCAGTTCTATATTGGCATGCGTGGCGGCATCAGTTTAACAAAAGCCAATGTACTTGAACGGTATTCCTCTTTCGTTTCAACAACAGACCCGGACCAAACCTACGACAAGGAATATAAAAATTATTCCAAAGCCGGAGCCTTTGTTGGTCTTGAATTCGATTTTTATTTCAAAGGCTTCACAGCAAGCTTTCAGCCGAACTACAGACGCCAGATCTATAGCTATTCAAACACCTATGAATGGCGGGATACCAGCGATGCGTCAAATTATCTGCAGTTGGAATACAACCAGGATACACGACTGGATTATATTGAACTTCCGCTTTTCATCAAATATGATATTCTGAAGAAAGGTTTCAGGCCTTTTGTACAGGTAGGATTCTATTATGGAATTTTAAACGGTGCTACCAAACACCTGATCGTTGATGGCACCGATAATGCCTCAGGCACGGCACGGCACTTCAACCAGCAGGATGAGATTGTCGGCGCCAAGGATCTGTTTATAAAATCATCCATCGGCATGGCTTACGGTATCGGTTGCAGCTATAAAGTTGGCAACGTTCGCCTGGTGCTTGACGCGACCTACCGCATAGGCATGAATAATATTACCAATGTATCAAACCGGTACTCGGCAAATGCGCTCTCCGGTGCCGGTGATGTTTCAGATGATCTTAAGCTCAACAACATTGCGTTTTCATTTGCCTGTCTGTTCCCGATGAAATTCTTAACATCCCCACAATATAAAGCCGTTGACTGATGAAGAAGCTGCTAGCATATCTGTTGTGTCTTTTGTTGCTGACTGCATGCGGCGGCATCAAAAAAAATAATGAAGCAACTCCCACAGGCTTTATTAAAATATACAATGAAAGTTCGTACTCCAATCAATATACGCCGTTGGATATTGAACAGACATCCGATGGCGGATACCTGATCTTAAGCTCTACAGCGATCTCCACGAGTGCCTTTCCGGGTATTTACATCATGAAAATTGATAAGGATGGAAAATTGATTTCAGCGAAGGTATTGAAAAGCGATTATGTATCTGCCGTACCAAATTTATTGAAAAACGGAACAGACTATTACATTGTCTGTATGAACAGCCTGAACCTGGGTACTTACATTTTAAAGATGAACGAAGCCGGTGATGTTTCTGAGAATGCATACATGAGTAATGTTCGCTATCCCTTGTCTGTTGAATTCGAGCAGGCTTCCTCCTACATTATTCTTCAGCACTATGACAAGGACAACCTGCAAACAAATGTGTCCAAAATTTCTGTTACAGGAACCATCGCTGCAAAGAGATATTTCAGCATTGGTACCGGCGGCTTCGATGTACAGCAGCCGATCATTGACCACTTAACAGGAAAAGGCCAGAAGTATCCTTTCCTTAGCGGACAGCTATCCGGCAATACGTATTACTTCAATGGTTTTTATAACTATACGCTTTCGCTCTGTATGTTTGATTTCAGCTGGCCGGCAGAAAATGATCCTGCGGCTGCACAAGGCTACCACGATGAACGCTGCATCAGCAGTCTCTCACCGCTGGGCGGAAATAAAGTAGCAGCTTCACGTTATGCCTACGGAAACAATTACATTATACCATCGGCTACGGTTCCTACAACATCAGGCACGTTTACGGACAACACCGACATGGGTGGCTTTTTAATTCCGGAACTGATTGGTGATGCCCCGTTCTGTCTGAAAGAAATTGAAAAAGACGGACGCAACATTCTGCTCTATGCCAGCACAACCAAAAGTTCTCAGGTTGCCTTGTATGCTTATGATGCAGCCGGCGGACAATTATTAGGCTCCCAATACCTTGGTGCTACCAATCCGTACGCGATGGCAAACGTGATCCAGACCAGCGACGGTGGTATCGCCGTACTCGCTACCACGCAGGTTGCAGGTCGCTTCGCACGTATTGCAGTTTTTAAATTAGGAAAAGAGGAGCTGGAGTGGTGAGAAAAATTATGAATTATGAATTATGAATTATGAATTATGAATTATGAATTCTAATAAAAAAAATAAAAGGTCTGTGATTAATCACAGACCTTTTATTTTTTTTATTAGCGATTTTTGCTCCAGCACGTCGGATTTTCGGTTAAAACTTACGCCAGCGCTTCAAACAACACTTCTACCGTATGTTTCGCTTCTCTGCCGGTACCATCTTTAATCTGGTGGCGGCAGCTCGTACCCGGAGCTGCAATGATCGTTTGCTCATCCGCTTTACGTACTGCAGGGAACAATACCAGCTCTCCTACCTGTATAGACAGATCATAATGTTCTTTCTCATAACCGAAAGAGCCAGCCATACCGCAGCAGCCGGATGGAATAACTTCTACTTTATAATTTTCAGGAATCGTTAATATTTTCTGAGAGAAGTTTACAGAAGATAACGCTTTCTGGTGGCAGTGACCGTGCAGTTTCACTTTACGGTTGGCACGTGTAAACAGGTCTCTGCTGATCTTACCTGCATCAAACTGGTTTGCAATAAACTCATCAATCATGAATGAGTTCTTCGCCAGATGGTTTGCAGCTTCCAGCTCTTCTGCCGGAACCAGATTTGGATATTCATCTCTGAAACTTAAAATCGCAGAAGGTTCAATGCCGATCAATGGAGACTCAGATGTTACAATGTCTTTCAACATCGCGATATTCTTACGCACAATTTTCTGTGCTTCACGAACCATACCTTTAGATAAATACGTACGCGCACTTTCCAGGTGTGCCGGAACAACAACTTCGTAGCCCAGACGAGTCAACAGGTGAATTGCTTTTACACCAATGTGTGATTCGTTGAAGTCTGTATATTCATCGCAGAACAAATACACCTTACCGATATAATGTCCTTTCGCAGGCTTCAGTTCATCCGCATGCTTACGTGCCCAGGTACGTAAGGTCTGCATAGACATTTTTGGCAACGGACGTTTTTGTGTCATACCCAGAATACCTTTCAGGATACTTCCGGTTACCACGTTGCCCATGACAAAGTTTGCCAGCCATGGCCAGTTTTTATTCAGCGCATTCGCTTTCGCAAAATTCGCGATCATACGTGCACGCAATGGTACACCGTTAGAATCGTAATATTGCTGCAGGAATTCTGCTTTTAGTTTTGTTACATCCACATTTGATGGACACTCGCTCTTACAGCCTTTGCAAGACAAGCACAGATCCATTACCTCATAAATTTCTTTATGATCGAATTTGTTCTTCTTGTCTGAAATGGTTAAGAACTCACGTAATATATTCGCACGCGCACGTGTTGTATCTTTTTCATTGCGTGTAGCCTGGAAGCTTGGGCACATGGTACCACCAATCACAGAAGATTTTCTGCAATCACCTGCACCATTGCACTGCTCGGCCATACGCACAATACCCAACGATTTATCAAAGTTGAATGTTGTTTTGATGTTTGGAGTATCCTGTCCGGATTCATAACGCAGAGACTCCAGCATCGGCGGCGCATTTACGATCTTGTTCGGATTCAGAATATCATTCGGATCCCAAACCTTTTTCAGTTCGCAAATCATTTTATAATTCTTTTCACCGATCATCTTCTTCACAAACGGCGCACGTACACGTCCGTCGCCGTGCTCACCGCTTAAAGAACCTCTGTATTTTTTAACCAGGTCTGCAACTTCATCCGTAATTGTAAACATCAATTGACGATCTTTCTCGTCTTTCAAATTCATTACCGGACGTAAGTGCAACTCACCATCACCAATGTGTGCATAGAATACGCACTTGGTATCGTGCTTATCCAGGATCTTCTGAAACTCATCGATGAACTCCGGCTGATCGTTTACATCTACGGCAGTATCTTCAATACAAGCCGCGCCTTTCATATCGCCCGGTATGTTACCAAGCAAACCTAAACCTGCCTTACGGATGGCCCATACTTTATTGATATCTGCGCCCCATAACAGCGGGAAGTGATAGCCATAACCGGCCGCGCGCATCTCTGCTTCTGTTTTACGGGCAAGTTCTTCAATCTCTTCTTTTGATTCACGCGCCCACTCTACAATAAGCAAGGCACCCGGATCACCCTGGATGAATGTTCTGTTCTTAGATTGTTCAATGCTTTCTTTCGTACACTGCAGTACAATATCATCCAGCAACTCCACTGCACCTGGTTTGTTTTTCAAGGCAATCAGGTTCGCACGTGTTGCTTCAGCAACGGTATTCAAATGCACCGCGATCACACCTTTCGTTTTTGGCGGCAGATCAATCAGGTTCAGTTTAATATCATTGATGAAAACCAATGTACCTTCAGAGCCTGCAATCAGCTTACACATGTTGAACGCTTCTTTACCCTGCGTAAATGGAGCACTTTCAAGCAACACATCAATCGCATAACCTGTGTTACGTCTGTTGATGGTAGGCTTCGGAAATTCCGCACGGATCTCTGCCTGATTTTCTTTATTGGTAAGTGTTTCGTTGATGTAACGATATACCTTACCTTCAAGCGTATCTAAAGTTAATTTCTGATTATATTCTTCAAGCGTGAGTGATTTGAACGTTACTTCTGAACCATCGCTCAGGAAGCCATTGATCTCCAATACGTGATCACGTGTTGTTCCATAGATCACAGAGTGTGAGCCGCAGGAGTTGTTACCAACCATACCACCAACCATACAACGGTTAGAAGTAGAAGTTTCCGGACCGAAAAATAAATTTAACGGCTCAAGTATTTTGTTCAATTCATCCAATACAATACCCGGTTGCAGACGCACCCATTTTTCTTTGGTATTGATCTCGTAGATTTCTGTAAAGTATTTGGAAACGTCAACAATGATTCCCTTCCCTACAACCTGTCCCGCAAGCGAGGTACCAGCGGTTCTCGGAATAATTCCGATCTTATATTTGTTTGCAAAAGCTATGATTTTTTTAACATCTTCTTTATGCTTCGGACGCGCAACGGCTAATGGTAATTCACGATAAACAGAAGCATCGGTTGCATAAAGTGTTCTCATAGTAAGGTCGAAATATAAATCACCTTCTATGTTTTTCTTTAATTCTTCTAAATGTGCAAGCATGTTGTATTGGATATGTAACTTTTATAAAGTCGGGAATGTAAATATCGCTATTTTTTTATGTTTTATGACAGGTAAAATTGTTATTTAGTTCCTGTATAAATTAAAATGAACAGAGAATAATTCCACCTGCAACGAATTGCCTTGAACGGTTGTAAATGCGTTTACTTTTCTTATATTTAAATAGCTATGATCGAACAGGTTATAAAGGGTAAAAAGCATAAAATCTGTTAAAAGAGCTGTTTTGCCTGTTCCGGGAATTTATGCCGCAAAGAAATGAAATTCCAGCCTTTACATACATGCGCTAAACCAAAGATAATTACACAAAATTTGATCAAAAGTATTTGCTGCTGCGGCCTGCCATTCTCGAAAAAAGGCCTTATCTTTACATATTAAAATAGGCGCCTGTAGAGATACAAATAAACGTCTTGAATCATTCATAAAAATAGAATACAGTTTATGTTAACAGTCTCTGAAAACAAAGTTGTTCGCCTTACATACGAACTAAGCGAAGACAGCACAAAAGATGTCATTATAGAAAAAGTTGATACCGACCAGCCGGCAACATTCCTGTTTGGAGTAGGTGGCTTATTGCCTGAATTTGAAGAAAATCTTTTCGGTTTGAAACAAGGTGATTCTTTCAAATTCTCAATTGCTTCTGACAATGCTTATGGCCCGGTTGACCCGAACGCGCTTGTAGATATTCCGAAAGAAGCATTTACAATTGACGGTAAATTACAGGACGATATGCTTAAAGTTGGCAACATCCTGCCGATGAGAGACAATGAAGATAATTTCCTTCAGGGTAGAATCATCGAATTGAGAGATGATGTTGTAATCATGGATTTTAACCACCCATTGGCTGGTAAAGATTTGTATTTCAAGGGTACGATCGTTGATGTGCGCGAAGCTACGGCAGACGAAATCAGCCACGGCCACGTACACGGTGAAGGCGGTCACCACCATTAATTTTACATTTAGAGCCTGTAACCATTACAGGCTCTAACTTTTTCTAGGGTATGCCCGTATAAATACTTTACTCTATGGACAATCTTTTCAAAAAAATATCTCTGCTGCTTTTTCTTTCAGCAAGCACCGTTTCGGTAAGCTATTCTCAATTTAGTTTTGGCGCAGGTACAACGCTTGGCTTCGGCTATCTGCGTTCTTCAGATCTTAAACAAAGCGGTACGTTTGTTGAAGATGCCAATCCGGATGTACAGAACCTGGATTTCAAGGCGAAAGCAGCTTTCCAGATAGGCTTTCAAGGGGTTGTTCAATACCGCTTTGCTCAGCAATGGTGCGTGGTTGCCTCTCCGGGTGTCAGACTCTTCCGCTCAACATTCAACAATATTTATATTGAAAATGAAACGGTTTCAAGCACCGACTATATTACGCACAAGGTGCTTTCTACAGCGAAATTTAAATGCACACAACTGCAGCTACCGATCATTGCGAAATATTATTTCACACCCGACAAACCTTATTTTGCTACCGCAGGCTTTGCATTTTCTTACAATGCCGGCATGAAAATGTATTCTGAAGAAGATTCCATTACAACCTATTACAGTGGCGACAATATGGTGGCCAGCAATAAAAAAGACATAGAGTTTTCAAAAATCAAAGTAGACGGCTATAAGCCTTTTCAGGCGCATCTGGTACTGGGTGTTGGCGCATCCTTACTAACCGGCTACCGAAGAAACCTGGATATTGAATTGAGTTACTACATACCGCTTACCTCATCGCCATACTACACAACCAATGCTGATTTCAGCAATCAAGCACTTACAAATAACGTCTACTCTGCAGACGGCAAAGCGGGTTTTGAGCAATACACCGGCAAAAGCCTGGATCATTACAAAATGCACATGATCACCTTAACTGTGCGCTATTTATTTTATTCAATCAACAAGTAATTTTTTCTTCATAAAAGCTTCAGACTTTATGAATACATTACCGTAAAGCATTAACTAACCGTCCTTTGATTCATGAATATTGAAAAAGAACGCCTGAATAATCCGACATCAAATATTTTATGGAAAAAATGGGGCCCCTATGTGAGCGACCGTCAATGGGGAACCGTACGCGAAGATTACAGCAGTGATGGTTCTGCATGGGAATATTTTCCGCATGACATGGCCCGCAGCAGAGCATACCGCTGGAGTGAAGACGGTATTGCCGGCATTTGTGATGACCAGCAGCATATCTGCTTTGCATTCGCTTTCTGGAATTACAATGACCCGATTATTAAAGAACGTTTTTTCGGTTTAACAGGGAATGAAGGAAATCACGGCGAAGATGTAAAAGAACATTTCTATTACCAGGATAGCACGCCTACGCATTCCTACATGAAGATGCTATATAAGTATCCGCATGATGCATACCCGTACAATCAGCTGGTTTCTGAAAACAAACACCGCACCCGCAGCGAAGATGAGTTTGACCTGATTGACTCAGGTGTGTTTGATAATGATAAATACTTTGACATTTATATCGAGTATGCAAAGAATGATTCTGAAGACATACTCGCGCGCATAGAAATCATCAACAGGTATCACGAAGATAAAGAGCTGGTGGTGCTGCCAACCGTATGGTTCAGAAATACCTGGGACTGGGAGCTGAATGTTGAAAAGCCTTCCCTGTTTGCAGTTACTGATAATGAGATCCGTTTGACACACCGCGAATTCGGCAACTATAATTTCTACCTGGAGCAGAATCCTGAATTACTGTTCTGCGAAAATGAAACAAATACCAAACGTGTATTCGGTGTCGACAACGGTAAATCATTCTTCAAGGATGGTATAAACAATTACTTCCTCAACGAGGATAAAACAGCCGTAAACCCTACCAGAACAGGTACCAAGGCAAGCGGCGCTTATCGCATCAATGTAGCAGCTAACAATAATTACGTTATTCGCGTGCGTTTAAGCAAAGAAAAAATAGAAAATCCTTTTCAGTATTTTGATGGCATTTTCTTTCAGCGAAAAGCTGAAGCGGATATTTTTTACGGAGAAATGCAGCAGCATATCCGGGAAGATGATTTGAAAAACATCCAGCGCCAGGCTTATGCCGGCATGATGTGGGCCAAACAGTATTACAACTTTGACCTTTCCAAATGGCTTGACGGCGACAACAACCAACCTCCGTACATACATGTTGATCCTAACCGGGCACACGGTAGAAATACAACCTGGAGACACATGCATTGTTCAGAAGTCATATCCATGCCCGACAAATGGGAATACCCGTGGTTTGCTGCCTGGGACCTTGCCTTCCATTGCATCCCCATCGCACGTATTGATCCGGTGTTTGCAAAAGAGCAATTGCAATTATTGCTTGACGAAAAGCACCTGCACCCAAGCGGACAGATACCAGCGTACGAATGGAGCTTCAGCGATGTAAACCCCCCTGTGCATGCATGGGCAACGCTACGGATCTTCCAGATAGACCGTAAGATCCGCTGTGATAAAGGCGACTTTGATTTTCTTGAACAATCATACCACAAACTATTATTGAACTTTACCTGGTGGGTAAATCAAAAAGACAGGCATGGCAATAACATCTTCGAAGGCGGTTTCTTAGGTCTTGATAACATCGGGATCTTTGACCGCAGCAAACCTTTGCCAACCGGCGGAACCATGGAACAGGCCGATGGTACAGCCTGGATGGCGATGTTCTCGCTCAACATGCTGAAGATCTCCCTTGAATTGTCGCTGCACAATCCAAACTATCAAAGCATGGCCTGCAAGTTCTTTGAACATTTCTACTACATCGCAGCAGCCTTGAATAACATTGGGGAGAACGATAATTCATTATGGGATGATGATGAAAAATTCTTCTACGATTTGCTTCACTTGCCGAACGGAAAAGTACAGCGTCTGAAAATAAATTCCATGGTGGGTATCATTCCGCTGTTTGCAGTAGAGACGATCATTGCAGAGAGTTATGAAAATCTGCCAGTCTTTAAAAGACAGGTGGATTACTTCATCCGGGAACGCGAAGACCTTACAAAAAATGTTTCCCGCTTAGACGAGCCTGGTGATGGAAAGCGAAGACTCCTTTCCCTGTTAAGAGGCTTCCGCATGAAGCAAGTACTCGTACGTATGCTGGATGAAACCGAATTCTTATCTGATTACGGCATCCGCGCTTTATCAAAAATACACAAGGACAAGCCTTATAAATATCAGCTTGATCACAGAATCTATCAGATCGATTATGAACCTGGTACTTCTACTACTTCGTTGTTTGGCGGTAACTCCAACTGGCGCGGCCCGATCTGGTTCCCGGTGAATTATCTGATCATTGAATCCTTGCTGAAATATCATTTGTATTACGGTGATGATTTCAAAATCGAATACCCGACACACAGCGGCAAATATCTGACCATACGCGATGTGGCTGCACAGCTGGGTATCCGGCTGATGAAGATCTTCAGAAAAGACGAATACGGCAAACGCCCGATCTACAACGATTATCCAAAGCTGCAGAATAACCCGTCCTTCAATGAAGAAATATTATTCTACGAATATTTCCATGGCGACAACGGCTCTGGTTTAGGTGCATCGCACCAAACCGGCTGGACTGGCTTGATTGCAGATATGATCTTTAAATTTGGTTACTACGACCAAGAAAATTAATACCCGAATTTCATGAAAATAAGATGTGGCGGTGTGCCCGAACATTTCAATTATCCCTGGCACGTTGCTTCGGAACAAGGCTTCTTTGCAGCCGAAGGCATTGAACTTGAATGGACCGATTATAAAGGCGGTACAGGTGTGATGTGCCAGGACCTGCGCGCAGATGTTATCGATATCGCGACTCTCCTTACTGAAGGTGCTATCGCAGATATTGCCAATGGCAATCCATCTGTGATTGATGCTGTATATGTATCTTCCCCATTGATCTGGGGCATACACACCGGCGCACAATCCAATCATACTGATCCGAATGCAGCAGGACCTATCCGCTATGCGATAAGCAGAATGGGGTCAGGTTCTCATTTAATGGCACTGGTTGACCGTTTGCAGCGCGGATTGAAATTATCTGAGGCTTCCTGGGAGATCATTCAGAATCTCGATGGCGCACGGGCATCTTTACAGAAGAATGAATCAGATTATTTTTTATGGGAAAAGAATATGACTGCTCCCTATGTATATAATGGCGAGCTAAGACGCATTGGCGAATGCCCTACGCCATGGCCATCTGTCGTGATCACGATCAGCAAAGCAGCGTTACAACGTATTGGCGATTTGAGCGGCATGTACCGGGCGCTGCAGAAAGCGGTTCAGTATATTCAGCAACTACCGGATCCGGCACAAACAATTGCTTCTGCCTATGATCTGAAAATCGAAGACGCACGCGATTGGTATGCACGTATTCAATGGGCCAACAGAGAAGCGTTGTCTCAAAAAGATTTTAACTTCACGACCGATGCATTAGTCAAAGCTGGTATCCTGAAAGAAGCTCCGGAATATAAAAAAATCTGCAGCTAATTACTTTTATACAACAAACGCTCGGAGGATTGAATTCAGCTATGTTAATGAAAGCATGGAAATTTAATCCTCCGAGCGTTTTTGCATATATGTATTTTTCATCTATTTGAATTTTAAGAATTCAATACGGCCAAAATTATTTTAGTATCATACACTAAATTTATTATGACCTCCGTTTTAGCTTTGAATTTTAAAAATAAAATAGATGAAAAAACTATTTTTAAGTGCTTCCTTTTTTGTCCTGCTATACATCGCTGGAATTGCGCAAACAACAACCATTCTCTTTGACAAGGATGCGTATACAATTACTCCAAAAGCAAAAATAAAACTGGATTCGCTGCTCCGGATAATAAAAAATTCAAACCCGCAACAGGAAATCTGTTTGATTGGATACACCGACAGCGACGCGGATGATGCCTATAACAAAACACTTTCGTTCAACAGAGCTGCAAGCGTAAAGAATTATTTACTAACCAATGGCATCAGCAACAGAATTCATATTGAATCAAAAGGTGAATCCAGGCTCATCAACAACGATGTAACAGACGCTGAAAAAGGACTAAACAGACGCGTTCAAATTATTCAGGATTATAAAACCAGCAATACCATTTTTTCTAGTACAACTAAAGAAGTTCAACGGTTCGAAATTAATCCAAATCGAGACACGCTCATTACTTGTAAGGAAGGAACCAATATTCATGTTGATGCCGGAATTTTTGAAAATACCAATGCTTCCGAACCAGTCATTATTCAGGTACAGGAATATCTTACAAAATCTGATTTTGTGCTCACCAATCTAACTACAACGCATACAGACGGGAGGATGATTGAATCACGCGGCATGATTTATATTGAAGCATTCCAGAACGATAAAAAATTATCAGTACAAAAAGGTAAATCTGTTGATATTCTTTTTAAAGATAGAAAAATGGGCGACAGTACACTTTTGTTTACCGGATCTATGCACCATGATAATATTGTTTGGGAACAAAATGGTTTTAAAAAGAAGCCAGCAACAAGAGTTTCCGAAAGTGATGGAGATGAAAACGAAACTGTAATTTATAAGAATAAACTTTTGTTTTTTAAAAGTTATTCAGGAAGAGTCCGATATTCGAAAAAATTCCGCTACGACAGTATTAAAGGAGAACCCTATAAAACAGTAGAAATTTATAACGAGGGATACAGAAAAATAAAAAAGTATAAAGTAAATAATGACAGTGCACTCATTAAAGAATACAATCGGTATTTAGCTAAAAAAAAAGAAATTGAATACCGGGAAAAACAGCAGGCAGTTATGGCACCTCTATTACTCAACAGCCCTTCCTTAGGTTGGATCAATTGTGACCGCTTTTATAAATACCAAAATAAAAAAATTAATATTATAGTAAAGTACGAAGGCGATTTTGTTCCCGAGGTAGTTCTTGTTTTTAAAAACATCAACTCTGTAATGCCATACACTTATCGGGTTGATGATGAAATTATTTTTGAGAACATTCCTGAAAATATCACCTTCGATATAATAGGTTTATATAAAAATGAAGCAACCGTTTTACTTGCACAGAAATCTTCGGTAGCACAGGAAAAGATAGAAATAATCTCTTTTATAAAAGTTGACTCAGAGCAACTGAGTTCGCTGCTCAAAAATCTTAATTAAAGAATAAGGCTTTATGGAATGTTTCATAAAGCCTTATCCATGTAGTTATTCTTTATACAATATAAGCGGTATGCGGTTAAATACTTTCACATACTTGCCTTCATTCTTAACTACATCTTCCGGCTGTATGTTATTCAAAACACACAATACGCCTATCTCTGTAGTATCATTACTTGTTATATAGGCACGCATCTTCTGATCATTTACTTCCTTTTTTAAATCGATCGTTTTGTAATATATTTTTTCAAGATCTGTATGCGTAATAGATCTCGTAGAATTGAAACATGCCAGTATTGCTTTATTATCCTGGCCAACATCATACACGCTTATAAATTTCAGGATGTATTTTTTGCCCGGCAACTGAACCCAGAGCATTTCACAATTTTTTGCCTTGGATTCAATATATACAGCCATGCGTATGGCTTTTAGTCCATTGATCGAAGAAGAGTCAATCGTAACATTATAAGAAGTGTTGATTTTAGAACGCGCTTGTTTTGCCAGTGCTTCAATCGTTGTAGACGAAGAATCGCAGCTTAACGCAATGCAGTGTTTTTGATCTTTTGAAATTGATACCACGCTTTGGTTTGTCACTTGCATCTGCCAGTCTTTCGGAAACTGCACCTGATATTTAATCAATGGATGTGTATACAGATTGGATTGCGCAACACCATATTTAGGATTCTGTCCGTACAGCAGATTATCGATGGCAAGAATGGTAGTACCTGAAACACTGATTCCTCTTTGATATCCCTTCTTCTGCAGATACTCTGTTAAATACGCTACACGGTCAACTGTCATCGGGTGATCGATGTTAGCAGTCTTCTGCATTTTCTCTTTGGTAATGTATTCAACATAGACATCCAAACGCTCCAACGCTATAACCAGTCCGTAAGGATCAAAGCCCGCTTTTGATGCTATGTCTACGCCAGATATATCTGCAGCTTTTTCCTGAGAACGACTGAAGGCCGCAATACCAAGATTCGAGGGAAGTTCAATCGGCATGTTCAATAAATTGCCGACCTGCGGATCTGTCAATGCGCCTATCACATTCGCTGGCAATTTCAGTAATGCTGGGATAATTACTACTTCGAGTTTTTTTCTCGGATGGTGTTTTACCACATGCGAAAGTTCGTGTGCCATCACGCCAGCCAGTTCATCCCGGGTATTAACAATGCTCAACAAGCCACGTGTTACATACACATACCCACCCATGGTTGCAAAAGCATTGGGTTCCGGTGTATCCACTAAAAAATAAGTCAACGGTTTCGGAAACGGAAGCTGCTTCTCCAGCTGCCTGCCGATACTTGTTACTTCCTGCAATAAAGCCTCATTGGTATAAATGCCATAGGTATTTTTTACCATCTCAAATGTTTTGACTCCGGCTTTATCTTCCATTGTCTTTTGTTCCTGCGCAAAAAGAGATGCGCTTAACAACATCATAACTATACTGTTAAAAACAATTCTTCTAATCATAAAATGTTTTATTGGGGGTTACGTACAAATATGCACGAATCAGATCAAACAACAAAGAGATTATTTACCTTCTGAGTAGTCTTTCAGATATTCAAATTGAGGACCGAGCTTACCCTTTACTGTCAGGGCACAACGCTGAATCAGCGCTCCATATGGCTGCTGCAGCAAATCCGGAATAACATTTTTAATCAGTTGATTGCCGAAATCTTCTGATGCACTGCGGGGCACTTCACAAGGCAGGTTATCAATAGCCATCACTGTAATGTTCCGCGGATCCGAAAAAGGCGCTTCGATATCTTTGGTAAATGGATTGAAATCGTAGGCAGGATCAAAGATGTTGGTAGACTTGACGGTAGATGGAATAGAACCGTTGATATCACAGGTGATATCTGAGATCAGTCGAACAGAAAAATCACTCCGTTTAATATCTTCGGTTGTAAATAATTTAGGCGCACGCTGATCCCAATAAGCACCGGCGATCAGGATATCCGCAGCCTTTGCAAAACGCAGGAATGTGGATTCGTATGCTTCCGGATGTTCATGAAAATGTTCACTATCCCAGGCAGCATGCGCATCAAACATTCTTTTATTATAATCAGCAGAAGTAACCTGCGTATAAACAGGTTTACTATATGTTTTCTTCAGGAAATCTTCTGCAGAAACTTTTTCAATCTGCATTTCCTTCAAAATCATTTCTGCGCCATTACCTACTCTACCACCACCTGTCAATACAATCTTCAGCGGTGGTATGAATACTTTGCGTAACTCCTGCTTCAGTTCATCAATATCATAACACTTGTATGCAGGCTTCAGATCGAATAATTTATACTTTCTCCCCAGCAAAAGAAATGTATTGTATGCACCAACAATACCTGCAAAATAACCAAAAGCAATTACTCGCTTTTCCTGTGTGTCGCGCAGCGCTTCATAATCAATCATCGTAATTCTTTTTTCAACGATTGATTGCAGTAGCTTTTGATTGTGCGGCTGAAGTTTTATTGTATGCGAAAAAAACAGATAGGTTTTATCCGGAATCAATTGGTGCATGGGAACTTCCTTGATTCCTAACAGTATGTCGCAATCACTCATATCTTCCTGCAACGGAATACCGGCAGCAAGATATTCTTTATTGGCAATGCAGCGCACATCACTGGGCTGGACAACAATTTTTACGTGCGGATAGGCAGCAACAATTTCGGCACACTGATACGGCAGCAAAGGCACCCGCCTGTCTGACGGTACTTTTCCTTCCCGTATGATACCAATCTTAATTGCTTCCATTGCTGATTATACGTTGAAAAAGATTATTCGTTTATTTTCGAGCCTTTCTCCCGCTTATAAAACAAATAGCCGTATTGACCGCCGATCTTTTTAAAGAGCGTGTGTTTTGACAGAAACTCTCCCCTGTCTACTTTGGTTACCAGATACACATCTCTGTCTACATCTCCATTCAGCAGCCATTCAATATCCCTGGACTTTGGATTGGTTACCGGAGCTTTATCTGTATAATATAAATGCGCGTAGCTTTTAAAATCGAATACTTCTACATAGGCAGGCTTGGCATCGCGATCCTTAAAGCTTTCATAAAAGTTAATTACTTCGCCTTGTATGTATACTTCTATTTTAGGAAGGAATAATGGCAATACGGTTTCGTGAAAAAGTATTATTGAGAAGAACAGTAATACAATTCCCCGCACAATTTCTTTTTTCATATAATAAATAGCCGTCAGAAACAGCAGTAAATACGCGGCACCAGCCAAGGATTCCCAGCCACTCCATGTAACAGGCGCTAAGAAATTTGCAGCTGCAAACGGATCTTTGATGTATGGGGTGATCTCAAACATTCTTCCTTCGTAATGTTTTACTAACAGCGGGAATGCAATTAATGCAAAGCCTATAATCACACCTGTAATTACGATAGCTAGAAACAGAAAACGATTCATATTTCTCTTTCCGTTTAGCAGGCGCTCAACGCCTGTTGCAGCAAGGTATGATAAAGGGAAATAACAGAACGAAGAGTAGTGAAAGATTTTTGTTTTAACAATGCTGAATAAAACCAATACGACTGTAAATGCGATCAAAGACCATAATCTGAATTGTTTGCGCAGCTCTTTATCATCGGCATCATTCTTATAACCAAGAAATGCGAAATAAGACATGGGGAAGCAACCAAACAGAATTACCAGTACGTGGTAATAGAACGGGCCACCATGGCCTGCATCCTGTGTCTGGAATAACCGGATCTGATAAATGATAAACTCCTGCAGGAAAAACGGCCCGCTTGTGATCAGTTCATAACCAAACCATGCAACAGATACTACACCCACGGTAACAAAGAATAGCAACCACTCTTTAAAGTTTAGTACCCAGAACTTACGCTTCACAATCATGTAGACACCTACCGTAAGTAAAATATCCAGCAAGCCTACGGGCCCCTTTGTCAATACGGCCATACCGGAGAAAAAGCCGGCATAACATGCAAACCACAAACGTTCTTTTGTTTGTGTAGCATCCAATGCAGTCAAGCGATATACAAACCAAAGTGAAACAAAAATGAATAAGTTAAATACCGGGTCAATGATTCCTGTTCTGAAATAAAAATGCGGCAATACAGAACCTGCATACGTAAGCATCCAGATCCAGGCAAATTTTCTGTTCTCTAATTTGCGGCCCATCGCATACAGCGTAAGCATCGTAGCAATACCTGTCAAGGCGTTTGGTAAACGTGAAGCAAATTCATTCACACCAAAGATCTTCATGCAGATTACCTGTAACCAGAAAAAGAATGGCGGTTTCTCCCAGAATGTTTCGTAGTTAATCTGTACATGAGTATAATCACCGGTCATGATCATTTCACGCGAAGCTTCTGCAAAATTAATTTCATCCCAGTCGAACAAATGAACAGATCCTATAAAAGGAATAAATAAAATCGCAGAAATAAGAACGATCAGTATTCTGTCTGTTCGAAAGGATGTATCGGTCAATACATTCATTATCGTGTCTGAATTAGTGGTTTGTCTAAGTTTGAGTTTGAAAGGAACTGTTTCTTTTCAAAATAATATAAAAGTATAAACGAGCCCAGAGTGCCGATCATTGCACCTACATAAATATCTCTAAGGAAGTGCTGTAGCAAATATACTCTTGAAATGCCCGCCAGCAATGCGATTACAAAAAATGCATATTGCATAAACTTGTTCGGGTAAAAAAAAGAGAACAGGAAAAACATACAGAAAGCCTGTGTAGTATGGCCGGAGGGAAAACTGTTAGACGTATGAATTTCCAATCCATTTACAAAATGTAGTTTAACGTCTTTGAGAAAAACAGAAGGACGGTGTTCCATAGGGAATACAAATAGTTTCAGAATTTGAGTAACTGCTGAAACGGCTAATAAGATGATTGCGGTAAGAAGTCCTTTGCGGATGTTTACAAACAGGATGATGCCAATTATAACGATAGCGGCAAAGATTCCGTCTCCAAAATAGGTTGCCCAATAAAAAAAATTATCAAAGTAATTCGTATGAAAGGTATTCAGCCAGATTTCGAATTCGCCCTTAGCAGTGAGCAGCAGCACAAAGCCCGGAACTACTAAATAAAATACAAACAAGAGCATGAATATGCTTGTTTGCTGCAGAATAGCTTTCACACGAATAATTTTTGTTGTACTTATTTAGAATCTGATAAATCATCTCTGTCCCGCAGTTTTTTATCATCAACGGTTTTATTCAGAAACTCATTTATCTTATCAATATCATAATTTGTTTTGATCTCGCCGAAAGTATTTACCTTAATATTTAAGCCTTCAAGTTCTTTAGAAACTTTAGGCTTTGAAGCTTCAACATCGGTCTTTTTCTTTCTAGGCATAACTCAATACAGTTAAATTATGAATTTACTTTTTCACCAAGGTTACTTAAAGCAAACTGCATTCTTTTCACAGCTTCTTCTTTTCCTATGATTTCAATGAATTGCATCAGATCCGGACCAGCGCCAACGCCTGTCAACGCTAAGCGGAGTGCCTGCATGATCTTTCCGATTTTAATGTCTGCTTTTTCCAATACATCATGCAGAATGTGTTTTACACCATCTGCATTGAATGCCCCGGAGTATGCAGCTAACGCATCTTTGTATAACGTAATAACAGTGATAGCTTCTGCATTCCATTTTGTGGATGCCACTTTTTCGTCGAACGTTTTTGGTGCTTCAAAAAAGAACTGTCCTTCGATCCAGAAATCTTTGGCAAAGGTTAAACGTTCTTTCAACAATTGAGCAATCATCGGAAGCTTCTCAACATCATACGACGCTTTGTGCGCATCTGCTTCCTGCTTCAACAACGCTGTCAACGTTGCATCCGGCAATTGACGCATGTATTGCTGGTTGTACCATTTCGCTTTATTGATATCGAACTTGGTACCTGACTTACCGATACGTTCTACGCTGAATGCTTCGATCAGTTCGTCCATAGTAAACAGCTCCTGCTGTGTACCCGGGTTCCAGCCAAGAAACGCCAGGAAGTTTGTTGTTGCTTCCTGTAAATATCCCTGCTCTCTGAAGCCCATCCAGGTATCGCCGGATGCCGGATCTTTCCAGTCTAACGGAAACACGGGGAAACCTGCAGCATCTGCATCACGCTTGCTTAATTTTCCATTGCCATCTGGTTTTAACAACAACGGCAAGTGTGCAAATTGCGGCATGGTATCTTCCCAACCTAAAAAACGGTATAGCAACACATGCAATGGTGCTGATGGTAACCATTCTTCTCCACGGATCACGTGTGTAATCTCCATTAAGTGATCATCTACAATGTTTGCCAAATGGTAGGTTGGCATACCGTCTGATTTCAATAATACTTTATCATCAATGGTTGAAGAGTGTACCACTACCCAACCACGGATCATATCATTCAAACGGATCTCTTCTTTGCGCGGTACTTTCAAACGGATCACATATTCATCTCCTGCATCCAGACGTCTTTTCACTTCATCTTCCGGTAAAGTCAATGAGTTGTTCATCTGCATACGGGTTACCATGTTATAAGAAGGTGAAGCTACTTTCGCAGCTTTCAAACGTTCTTTCATGGCATCTAATTCTTCTGATGTATCAAATGCATAATACGCATTGCCTTCTGCAATCAGCTTCTCTGCATACTGGCGGTACATCGGTTTACGTTCAGACTGCTTGTACGGAGCATGCGGGCCACCTACACCGGCGCCTTCGTCAATTTGTATGCCTACCCATGCAAGGGCTTCCTGTATATAAGCTTCCGCGCCAGGAACAAAACGGTTTTGATCTGTATCTTCAATACGAAGTAACATCTTGCCGCCCATTTTGCGTGCAAATAAATAATTATACAAGGCAGTACGAACACCGCCTATATGTAAAGGCCCCGTTGGTGAAGGAGCAAAACGAACACGAACTTGTTTATCAGACATCTTATTTAGTTGCTAGTTGCTAGTTTCCAGGTGCCAGACGCAGAATGATAACAACTAACCTATTAATATTAAACTTATATTATTTATTTTCAAAGTCTAGGAACTGGTGCCTAGCGACTAGAAACTATTTAACTGCAATGCAGCTTATTTCAACATTTACATCTCTTGGTAAACGGGCAACTTCGACTGTTTCTCTTGCCGGCTTGCCTTCTCCTACATACTGACCATACACTTCGTTGATCGCAGCAAAGTTATTCAGGTCTTTAACAAAGATGGAACACTTTACAATATCTGAAAAGTTATAACCTGCTTCAGTCAAAATCGCTTCGATATTTTTCATTACCCGATGCGTTTCATTCTGAATAGAATCTGTGATTAAATTTCCTGATGCCGGATCAAAGGCTACCTGTCCGGAAACATATAATGTTGTTCCGGCTAAAATTGCCTGGCTATATGGACCAATCGGAGCCGGTGCGTTCGTGGTATTGATTATTTTCTTTGTCATTACGGTAATTTCTGAAAGGTAAAAATACAAAAAAAGTAATGAATTATTGGCATTCAAGCCGATTAGTATAGCCGCAGGCCTGTAATACTAATCGGTTGCTACAGCCTCATACAAAAGGATTTAGAGTTTTAATGCCGCCAATCTCTGATTTGATTCAAAGAAACTTTGTGTTTGCACTTTTGTTCATTCTTCCATTGCACATGTATCAGGTCAAAAGAGGGCTGGATATGTTTTCCGGATTTCGCTATATTGTATAGTAATCGGCTTAATTTTATTCCTGGTGAAACTTCTTCTTTCTTTAATTTTATGTACCCATATATGCTGGATTGCAGCGGCTCAGGACAAACCCAATCCGGTTGACGGAGAAGACAGCCTGTACATTAAACGGGAAAATTATGTAATAAGTGCGCGGCAAAAACTGACCATTTTTATTTTCAGTACCCGTTACCTCAATGGAAAATTATTTACCAATCCCGGCATCAACAATTATTACTTCCCGATATCCCCTTTGAACATTGGCCTCGGCTTTAGTCATAAATGGCTGGCCGTAAACATTGCCATGTACACTCCTCATCTGGGCAAAAATAAATACGATGGCCAGGGTTCTAAATACGAAAATTTTAATCTTCAGGCCTTGGCTTATACACCTCGTTACGGCCTGGATATCTTATATAGCCAAAACCTGGGGTATTTTTTAGGCAATTACAATGGCTATGTGGATGTCACCGGAGCTCCTGATAAAACGCCTTATTTCGACATGAGCACGAAGCGCTTTACCATGAATTTGCTGCGCATATTCAATCCAATCCGCTATTCCATGAATGCTACCATGATTGGCGGTGAAATGCAGAAGAACAACGCATCTTCCTTTATTTTGAACACCAGTTTTTCATTCAGTAACTTTGACATGAGCGATTCCATACCTGAATTTCTGCTGGCTCAAATGAATCAGGATGCCATTTTTAAAAAAGGAAATTTTTATAGCATTGCTATCATGCCCGGATATGGATTTACCTGGATTATCAATAAACGTTTTTATCTTGGTATCATTCCGGCAATCGGTCCAAGCTTTCAATACAAATCTATGACTTTTGAAGACGAACACGACAACAGGTTTGCTGTGTCATATCGTGTGCTGGCAAAAGCCGGTGCAGGCTTTCATGCCAAGAGATGGACAGCGGGTTTTAGCGTACTGTATGATAATGAGCTTTTCCACCTGGCTCCACAAACAAACATTTTTAATAACAACGGCAAAGTAATATTAAAAGTGGGTTACAAAATCAACGTACCTAAGTGGGGAAAAGGTTTGTCGAAAAAAATGACCGATATGCAAGACAGATTTGAGCATACAATACACAATTTTTAGGTATTGTACCTGACTTTTATGTTTAATATCTGAATAACCAATGCTCTTAAAACCACGGTTTTTCAACCATAGTAACGGATACGTTTCCTTTCATAGATGCAGGCGTAATAGCATCATAGCGGGTAGCAAAATCCAGATCATCGGGATGAAAATAGGCCTCGAAATCAAAATTCATTTTATGAGTTTCTGTATCAAAACTGAAGTTTTTGAATGTGCAATAGGATCTCGATCCTGCTGAAGAATAAAAAGCACCAATGAAACGGAATTGTTCGTTCTGAACCAATCTGTTCATGGAAAATTTAAAGTCTGTTTCCAGCGGGCTCATCGGTTTACCAGCTTCCGTATTGTCTCCGTATAAGCGTGAAAATTTTATATAACTATCTTCATTATTCTCCAACCCTCTTTTCAGATTGATTTTATAATATCCATCTGCTCCATTTGAAAAATATTTATTTACACTATCAGCAGGAAAATAATCGTATGAAAAAGGAAGTGTAACTTCATTCCCAGAGCCATCAACATAATACAGCTCCCCTTTGATTATCCCATAGTTAGGTGACGCAGGAGCAGGATCATCCTGCTTTGGCTTACAAGCAAAAATTGTTGAAAGCATAACAGCAGCTAAAAGTATAAATAGTTTCATATCAGTTTCTAAAATCTTAACAGATATGTAATACTAAAAAATTAATATTCAATAAAGAATATTTTACTTTGAATAGTCTTGTGAAAGTTGAAAAAACACAAACCAAAAAATAAAAAGTAATATTCTTAAAAGCTGCATCCCAGATATTGATTCTTCACGTCAGCCAGTGTTTGTCATTTCCTAAAAGTTCCTTTAAAATATTAAATTTCTGAATATTACATACATTCCGAATGACCAGCAAACCGGTAAACGGTAAACGTTAAATGTTAAAACATATTTTTGAATTCTCCGTTATTATGAATAATAGAATTAATAAAAGGAAATTTAGAAAAATTTAAAGAGGGTAAGATATATGTTGGGGCTTAAAACAAAAATAGATCACCGTAACGTAGTGGAGAATAATCCCAACGTTATGCCCGAAGAACAAAATGAAGAACGATTTTTTTTAGAGGGACCAAAATCAAGATGGAAAGAATTTAAATTCTTATTACATATTATCTGGGACTTCCTGGTTGGTTTCAGAGTGTTGCACTTTGCAGGACCTTGTGTGACTGTCTTTGGATCTGCACGTTTCAAAGAAGATCACCCATTCTACAAAAAGTCATTTGATGTAGGTGAAGCTGTTGCTAAGCTTGGTTTTACTGTCATGACCGGCGGTGGTCCTGGTGTAATGGAAGCAGCCAATAGAGGTGCCAAGCATGGCGGTGGTAAATCGGTAGGTTGTAATATCATTCTTCCGATGGAACAATATGCCAACCCATGGCTTGATCTGAGCGTGAACATCAAATACTTCTTCGTACGGAAAGTGTTGTTGTGTAAGTATTCATACGCGTTCGTTTGTATGCCTGGTGGTATGGGTACCTTAGATGAATTCTTTGAAGCGGTTACACTTGTGCAGACCAACAAAATCAAACGTTTCCCGATTGTGTTGTTTGGTAAGGAATACCATAAGCATTTGTATAAGCATATTCAGTATATGGCTGAAGCGGGTACAATTTCACCGAAAGACCTGGAGTTGTTTTTATTTACTGACGACATCCATGAAATGGAGGCTCACCTTACTAAATATGCTGTTGACGCCTTTGGTTTGAAAAAAGTAACTAAACCGAAACGTTGGTTGATCTTTGGTGAGTAAAAATCATTCATTCAATAAAAAATAAAAAGCAGTCCCCGATAGCTATCAGGGGACTGCTTTTATTTTCTCGAATGCTTGCGGACAATAGCTATCACCTGTTCCTGCAATTGCTCGGTTGGCCACGATGCGGCAATATTCTCAATACGCATAATTTCCTCAAACAGGCTATCTTGGTCTATTCCTGCCTGCATGGCTTCGGCATATGGAGTGTCTGTAAAAGAAACCATGGTGTATTGAGGAACGAAGAGATCCGGAATTGTCTGATGCAGATATTTTTCAATTTTCTTTCTTACCAGAAATTCGGCATCTGCAACATGATCGCGCATTTCAATAAAATTTTTCAATGCCAGATCTGAAATAGCGTCAGCATTTACTTTTCGTTGTCTGTAAAACTCCGCGAAGATGGTTTCCCAATGTATGTCTTTTTCTCTTGAAATAATTTCAGACAATATCCTGCAATCCTCAAAGCCTGCATTCATGCCTTGTCCGTAAAAAGGAACCAATGCATGCGCAGCATCACCGATCAACAAGGTATGTGTATTAAACCATTCGTTTGTATGTATGGTGAACAATTTAGATGTAGGATGACTGCTGAATTGCTCAATCAGATTTGGAATGAGCTTGCATGCATCCACAAAATAGATATTGAAGAAATCACGGATTGCTTCCGGATTGTTCAGCTTTTCAAACGAAACCTCTCCCTCCAACGGAAGAAACAGCGTGGCAGTATAACTGCCGTCTGCATTGGGCAAGGCAATCAGCATGAATCTTTCCCGTGGCCAGATATGCAAGGCTTCTTTATTGGTAAGCCCTGTTGCTTCCTTGCTGAAAATTTCCAGTTCTTTATAGGCATAGTCCAGCGTATCAACAAGCGGCTGTACGGCAGATTCTTTTGAAAGCATGGTACGCACGATCGAAAATGCACCGTCTGCCCCAATGAGTATTTCCTGCGGATTCGTTTTTATTATTTGCTGACTGGCCGATGTAAAAATCCATTGCTGTTTCACAGCATCGTAATCAGAACAGCTTAGGTCAAAGCTAAATGCAACACCCAATTGCTCTGCCGTAGTGATCAACAACTCATTCAACGCAGCTCTACCAATGGAATTAATATGCTGAGAAGATTCTCCGTAAGCCTGAAAATGCAGTTCACCATTCAGGTCATGTATTTCTCTTCCATACATCGGAACAGCTAAAGCCAGCGCCTTTTTTTCAAGTCCTGGCAAAGCTTCACTCAGCGCCCGCAAACCCCTCTGGCTGATTGCTAAATTTATGGAGCGCCCTGCATGTACTTCACTCTTGCGCGGATCCGGTCTTTTTTCAAAGATCCGCACATCCATGCCCTGGCGCTTTAAAAAGATAGCAAGCAAACTGCCCACCAATCCTGCCCCGCAAATGGTAATCTGTTTATTCATACATTATAGCAAAACTGTATGTTTTGAGAGTTCCAACGCAAACAGATATATTTCTTCATATTTATTATACAGCGGTACAGCTGCAACTCTTATCACATCGGGCTCACGCCAGTCAACAACAAAGCCTTTCTTTGTCAGAATATCAACCAGTTCTTTGCCCATATCTTTTTCAACCCGGATTGAAACCATGGCACCGTGCTCATTGGCTGTTACCGGAGTAATAATTTTCACCACAAACTTTTTCTTCTGATCCGGTGTGCACAAGGCCTTCAACAGAAAAAGCATGTAATCGAACATTACTTTTCTTTTTTTATTGATCGCCGGCAAACCTGCCTGCATATAGAGATCAAGCGAAGCCTTGAGGCCAATCATATTGAATACGGGAGCATTGCTCACCTGAAAACCTGCAGCACCTGAAACGGGTTTATAAGAGCCTTTCAGATTAAAGCGGGTATCCTGGTCATGTCCCCACCAGCCAGCCATTCTGGGTGTTGTCTTATCATGGCCGTGCTGCTGATGAATAAAGGCTCCGCCCACAGCACCAGGGCCGCCGTTCAGATATTTATAGCTGCACCAAACCGCAAAGTCTACCTTCCAGTCGTGCAATTGCAGCGGCATATTACCGATTGCATGCGCAAGGTCAAAGCCTGCAAAAGCACCAGCCAGGTGTGCAGCCTGCGTAATGCGACTCATGTCGTATGCCTGACCGGTATAATAATTCACGCCGCTCATCATCACCAGCGCTACACTGTCTTTGTTCTTTTGAATCACTGCACAAATTTCATCGGTAGACAGGTAAGCATCTTTCTTTGCCGGCTTCAATTCTATTATTACTTTTTTAGGATCATACCCATATAGCTTCACCAGACTTTCCAGCGCAAACCGATCCGATGGAAAGTTCCAGGCTTCGGTAATGATTTTGATCTTCTTACCTGTTGGCCGGTAAAAGGAGGCAAACATAAAATGCAGATTCGCAGTAAGACTGTTCATTGCCACCACTTCATCCGGGTAAGCCCCCGTAAGTACCGACAAAGGTTTGGCAAAAGACTGATGATAAGTGAGCCACGGATTCTTTGCTTTCCAATGCCCTTCTACTGCCCAATGCTCCCAATCTTCAAGTTCCTGCATGAAAAGTTCCTTTGTCTTTTTCGGTTGCAAGCCCAGCGAATGCCCGCAAAAATAAGCACCGCTTGTTGACTGTTGAGGAAATAAAAACTCTTTTCTGTAAGCTGCTAACGGATCTTCTTTATCCAGTTGTTGCGCATAAGAGCGTGTTATAAGAAATTTTGTTGGCACGTTATTCCTCTTTTATGTTCGGATGAAGGTGCTTTTAATAAAACACTTCAGGTTTACGAATGTAGGATTAATCAATTTTATGATGAAGCCTTGGAAAGGTGATTGTTGTCACCCATATTATAGTGGCTGCTATTTTTTAACAGGAGCCTGCATAACTGTACCACATTCGGAACAAGTGCACAACTCCGGCGACTTGTAAAATTTATCCATCACCACCGGCAGCTGGCTCACAATATCTTTTACCATAACAAATTCTTCGTATAATTTATTATTACAGTTTTCACAATACCACATAAACCCATCCAGCTCTTCTTCTCCCCGATATCTTTCAATCACTAATCCAACGGTATTAGCGCCCCGCTGCGGACTATGCGGAACACGCGCCGGCAATAAGAACATATCGCCTTCATTTATTTCAACATCAACGATCTTACCATCCTCAATAATTTTAAGAATAATATTTCCTTCGATCTGATAGAACAACTCTTCACCTTCGTTATAATGAAAATCCTTACGCGCATTAGGACCGCCAACAACCATTACAATAAAATCTTTATTGCCCGTATAGACTTGTTTGTTTCCTACCGGAGGTTTCAGAAGGTGCTTGTTTTCATTGATCCAATGATTCAAATTAAATGGTTTTAACATAGAATAACGGTTATTTAAGTGCTGAAATACAGTCCGAAATAGGATTGTTTATTTGATGCATGAAATATTACAGATATAAAGTACGTTAATTTTAAATATAGACACCACAAATCATGGATATTTCGTGTCTAAGATGTAATTTTAATAGCAATTATTTGGTCAAATGATATTGCTTATGACCAAAAGTAAAGTAACCGCACTATGTTAAATAAGATCCATTCGGGCCTGCTGTTTACCGGCATTTGTTTATTGTTATCCCTTACGGCCTGCAAAAAAAGTTCAGATTCTCCTGTAGTATTTGTTGTCGACAAATCCATCACTTTAGACCAGACAACTACATCGGCAAAGGATTCCCTATATGTTAAAAGAGACGCTTCAACAGTCAATCTGAAGGTCACTGCAACAGCCAAAGGAACTGGGAAAAAAATGAGCCGCTTATATATCTTCAAACGTTATATCGATAACATTTCAACTCCGGGTGATTATGTTTCAGTGGATGCCGGCGGGTTTTCAAAAGATGGAAATAACCAGTATTATTTCCAGATCGGCACTGTATCACAGGACAGCTCTACAAACACCGTAACCTTACCATTACGCACAAATGACATGAATGCAGCGGTAGATGAATTCTATTTCATTTATACAGATGACAACGACTTTGCAGGACCGGGAAATACTGCTGGGGTTGTACTCGGACCAGCACAATTCTTTATGCTCTATGGCAAGTTGGCGGAATATACTGGTAAGCGTCTTTACAACTATGCCTCTACCAACACCTACCATTATCCGGGTTTAGATGTTGTGAACATGTCATATAAATACAATACCGATGCTGCAGCAGATATTGATATTTATGAAAACACAGACAATGACCCTTTATTCAAAGGTAAATTTAAATCACTAAACGGAACTTCATTTGTAAAAGCCCCGGCTGAGTTTTCGTATTCAAATGCAACGGATATTACCGTTAGAAAATTCTTTGAAGCTGGAACTTCATTTACTGAAACACCTGACTCCATCAGGATCGGCGATATTTATCTGATGAACTTACGCGGATTACCAACGTCGTATGCAGTAATGAAAATTCTTTATGTTACTCCTGAAAATGGAAAAACCGGTTCAGGTTATAATGAGGAGTTTTTCATTTTCAATGTCAAAAAATAAAAACTGATTTTTTAGCTATATGAATATTTCTATACTGAAGCATGTACACCTGACAACTATTCCTTCTGCATCTGCAGTTGAGGTTGTCAATGGAAATATTTATATCGTTGGCGACGACTGCTGCTTTCTATATGCGTTGAAATACGATCTTACAGTTCTTGCAAAGGTACCTTTGTACACAGCACCGGAGTCCGACCTCAACGGTAACAGAATTCTTAAAAAGAAAAAAGCAGATCTGGAATGCATCACCAAACTCAGCATCAACGGCTACCCGCATTTGCTGATATTAGGTTCAGGTTCTAAATCACCCCGCAGAGACGTGGCTTTCTTAGTTAAGCTTCCAACACCTTATAACCGCAAACATCTTGTTTGGGAAATTTCGCTAGTGAAATGGTATTCCTTCTTACGAATGAATGAAGAGGTTACAGGCAGCAGCGGTGTACTCAATTTTGAAGCTGCCGCAAGCAACGATGAATACCTATATCTCTTCAATCGTGAAAATAACGCGATCCTCCGTTTTGACCTGCCGGAATTCGTTGAATTTATTCAGGGGCATACGGAAGGAGTACCTTTCCCAACCATAATAAAAGCTGAACTACCGGATATTGGTGGTGTGCGTTCCGGATTTTCAGGTGCAGATTACTTTGACGGAAAATTGTTTTTTACTGCAGCAGCAGAAAACACATCGAATGCAATCGACGACGGTGAAATCATGGGAAGCGCTGTGGGGTTGCTTTCTTTTAACGGAGAAGAAAAAACCAGAGGCAAACTGGCTGCCGGATTTACCGGTAAAATTTCAGGATTCACTGAAATCACTGCCGTTGAAAACCGCCTGTTGAAAATTGAATCTATTTCTGTATACGAAAAAGAAAATGATAACAGCTACATTGCTGTTGCTGTAAGTGATGACGACCTGGGTGGCTCAGATATTTTAATGCTGCAGCTTGATCTTTAAATTTTATGAAAACGTATTTATTGGTTGCTTTCATTTTTTTTAGTTCGCTTCCTCTGCTTGCACAATACCCGTTTAAAGAAATCCGGTTCAGGGAGAAAACTACTACACCATTCATTGATAAAAAATTAAGCTATACCGTTTTATTCAAAACCGGCGATACCGTCTACACAGACAACGGCAAATGGGCTTTGGCAAAAGGAATGCATGATATGATTCTTGCTTTACCTGGTGCAACCTCAGGTAATATTTCCCTGGCGGTTTCTCACGAATGCAACGACTCTTCAACGCTCCTGGGTGATGGCGGTGGTATGAGCATTGTTCCGCTTGCATTTAAGAAAGAAAAATGGACGGTTTCAGATTCCATTAAAAACATTGATTTTACTACTGTTGGCGGCACGTATAATAATTGCAGCGGCACATTTATAAAAGAAAAAAACACCATCCTTACTGCCGAAGAAGGTACACCATCAAACAACAAAGTTCTACACAAAAAAGGCAAAGGTTACACAGATACGAGTAATTTTAATGGTTTAAAAAGATTTGAAAATACCGGCTGGATGGTTGAAGTAGCTCCTTCTTCTCATAAAGCCCTGAGCAAACTTTACAACATGGGCCGCTTTGTACATGAGAGTGCACTTGTACTAGCAGATGGAAAAACCGTTTTTCTTACCGACGATTTTGCCCCAAGTGTATTCTTTAAATTTGTAGCAAAGGAAAAGTATAATTTTGAAGAAGGACAACTATATGCCTACAAAGAAGCTACAGCAAGCGATACAAGCCACTGGATCAAGTTGCCCATGCAAATGGATTCGTTGATTGATATCCGCAATGTTGCCTTGCGCATGGGTGCAAGCTTTTTTCTGCGCATGGAATGGATGACCATCGTTGGCACCAAAATGTATATTACTGCTACCGGTTATGATAACTTCACAATGGAAAATCTTTATAACGGAAAACCGGCTTCTTATTTATTGCCTTTCCTGAAAAACAACACCATTGACCAGCCTTATGGCAGTGTGCTTGAGTTTGACTTGATCACAAACAACATATGTGTACTTATCAATGGCGGCGCCGGAAAAAAGGATCCGAAGAAACATTTTTCAAATCCAGATGCCATCACAGCTGTTACAAAAAATAATAAAACGTATCTGGTCATTCAGGAAGATATCATCGCTAATACCCGCGGACGGGTAAGCACTGCGGCCTTAGCAGAGAATTTATTTGTAAATGAAATCTATTGGCTCGATCTGAGTATTAAAAATCCTACGGTAGATGATTTAAAACGCTTCCTGATTGCACCGAATGGCGCTGAAACAACAGGCGGCACCTTCATTGAAGGAGATTCAAGATTTTATTTTCTAAATATTCAACACCCGGATAGCAGGAATCCTGTGCCTTTCAACCAATCGTGTACCATAGTCATTGATCTTAAAAACTAAATAATATGAGCCAAGAAGAAACACTGGATTTTTCAGAAGACATTATTGACAATAAGGTTGAATCTTATTCCTTTTTCCCGATACGTTTTGTGTGTTATGTTATCGCAATACCTTCTCTCTTTTTGATGGTAGCAGGAAATATAGCTGCTTTCATTGTCGGTTTTGTTCTTCTTTCTGTTACGTTGCCCATAGCCGTTTTGCAGCAACGAATCTCTGTAGATCTTACTAATAGCCGATATCGCGAATACAGTTCTTTTTTCGGAATTAAAATAGGAAAATGGAAATCGTTTAAGGGATTTAAAATTATTACGATTACACATTCAGACCGGGCAGTAAAAATGAATGTTGCTTATGGTGGAGCTGAATCTTATGCCAACAGCACCGAGTTTCACCTGAACCTGAAAAAAGATAATTACAATAAGCTGAATATTGCTTCAGGCAGTTATAAAAGCATGTTCAAAAAAGCGATCGTGCTTGCACACCGCTACCAAGTAGGTATTATGGATTGCAGTACGAAGCCGAATAAGAAATACGATTATGCAGAGATCGAAGCAAAATATCCGAATAAAACGATCTGATTATTCTTCGTCGTCAGCTTCGTTATAATCTTCATCGGTACTGCCCAATGCATCTGTTTTGCTGTTAAAGCCTGCAACAATCAATACAATCTCGCCTTTAGGAGTGTGCTTGGTATAATGAGCCATTAATTCGGCAAGAGAACCATTACGTGTCTCTTCAAACATTTTTGTCAACTCACGAGATACGGATGCTTGTCTTTCCGCGCCGAACGCATCTTTCAGCTGTTCCAGTGTTTTCACCAGACGATACGGTGATTCATAAAAAATAATGGTGCGGTCTTCCTGCATCAACCGTTCAATGCGGGTTTTGCGTCCTTTCTTATGCGGCAAAAAACCTTCAAACACAAACTTATCGCTCGGCAAGCCTGATTTAACAACAGCAGGTACAAATGCTGTAGGACCAGGTAAACACTCTACAGCAATATTGTGTACATAACATTCTCTAACCAATAAAAATCCTGGATCCGAAATACCGGGTGTACCGGCATCTGAAACCAGTGCAAGATTTTTTCCCTGCTGCAATAATTGAATTGTGGATTGTAAGGCCCGGTGTTCATTGTGCGCATGAAAGGCCTGAAGTTTTGTCTGAATATCCAGATGCTTCAACAGGTTTCCGCTGGTACGGGTATCTTCAGCCAGCACCAGGTCTACTTCCTTCAGAATACGGATGGCGCGTAATGTAATGTCTTCAAGATTACCAATGGGAGTTGGTACCAAATATAATTTACCAGATGTCTTATCCGTTTGATTCATTTTCTATTTTATCTATTGCCTGAGCCAATGCTCTATCTTTGTCTGTTACATTTCCCCCGGCACTATGTGTATTCAATTCAATATAAACCTTATTCCAACTGTTTGTCCAGGTAGGATGATGATCCATCTTCTCCGCAACAGATGCAACAGCAGTCATAAAGGCAAAGGCTTTTTCAAAATTTTTAAATTCAAATAATTTTATAAGCCGGTTGTTTTGTTCTGTCCACTTATTCATACATACAATTGATTAAGATTTTAAGAACCCTGTTTCTATTAATAACAAAATAACGCTTTAAAGAAACATAACAAAGTTACAGTACCAATATATTTTTAGCAATGATTGATTGTTAATAGTATCTTTGATTATGGTTCCGATAGAAGAATTAACATCAAAAGAGATTTCTGAGTTCATTAAGAAAAACAGAAAATCATCTGTTGCTGAATTAATGCTTAAAATGCCTCGGTTTACAATTGAAGCAAAGTGGATCGCTGCACAAATTGAAGGTTGGCAGAAGGCCTCTGTGAAGCTACCTGCTTGGGCCGAAAATGAATGTATAATCTATCCGATACGCCTGAGCATGGAACAATGTTCTTCTGAGCGCACAGGCCTTTATAAATCAACACTTGTAGGAGGCAATGTAATCGTCGATCTGACAGGTGGTTTCGGAGTGGATACGTTTTATCTGTCACAATCATTTACCAAATCTTTTTATATTGAACAGCAGGAGGATCTTGCTCAGATTGCTGCACATAATTTTAATGTATTTGGCAAAAAAAATATTTCTGTGCTTAGCGGTGATTCAGAAGCTGTATTAACAACCATTGCTGATAAAATTGATGTTATCTACCTGGATCCCGCAAGAAGAAAGGAACAGCAAAAAGTTTTCAAGCTATCGGATTGTGAACCGGACATTGCAGCACTAAAAGATTTTTATTTTTCATTTGCGGATACCATATTGGTGAAAACTTCGCCAATGCTTGATATTGCTGAAGCTTCGCGGCAACTCTCCAACATAAGTGGAATTCACATTGTAAGTGTAGATAATGAGTGCAAAGAAGTTCTATACCTGCTGAAAAAAAATTATACCGGTGAACCGGAGATTCAATGTATAAACGCTGTTAAAAAATCTATTCAATCATTCCATTTCAAAAACAGCATTGAACAGTCGTATAAAGCACCTCAATCCATGCCGTTGCAATACATCTATGAGCCGAATCCATCTGTCTTAAAAGCCGGTGGCTTCAATACCATTGCACAAGCATATAATGTTTTTAAATTACATCAATCTTCGCATTTATATACTTCTTCTGAACATATAACAGATTTTCCGGGAAGAAGTTTTAAGATCAATCATATTACTACGTACGATAAAAAAGCAATACAGGCATTGATCCCGGATGGGAAAGCAAATATTCAAACACGCAATTTTCCGGATTCAGTTGAAGACATAAGGAAAAAAATAAAAATTAAAGATGGTGGTAGCATTTTCATTTTTGCTACCACCTTAATGGATTCAACAAAAGTCCTGCTGATCTGCGAAAAAATTTAAGCGCGCGTTTATTATTTATTTTTTGCAAGACTTAGCAGATACTGACCATAACCGCTTTTCATCAATGGTTTTGCAAGTGCTTCCAATTCTTCTTTTGTTATGAATTTCATTGTATAAGCCACTTCCTCTATACAACCAACTTTCAACCCCTGACGCTCTTCAATCACCCGCACAAATTCACCGGCCTGCATCAGTGATGCAAACGTTCCCGTATCAAGCCAGGCTGTACCCCTGTTCAATATTGCTACTTTCAGTTTCTTTTGTGCAAGATAAATTTTATTTACGTCGGTAATTTCCAGCTCGCCTCTCGGACTTGGTTTTAAATTTTTAGCTATTTCAATAACGCTGTTGTCATAAAAATATACACCTGGTACAGCGTAATTTGATTTTGGATTCAATGGTTTTTCTTCAATAGAAAGTGCATTCATTTCTCCATCAAAATCAACTACACCGTAACGTTCAGGATCGGTTACGTGATAGGCAAATATCACTGCGCCATCCGGATCGTTATGTGAATGCAGTAGTCGGCCCAGGCCTGATCCGTAAAATATGTTGTCGCCTAAGATCAATGCTACCTTATCATTGCCAATGAATTTTTCTCCGATGATGAATGCTTGTGCCAAGCCATCCGGAGAAGGCTGAACAGCATACTCAAAGCGACAACCCAATGCAGAACCGTCACCCAAGAGCTTCTGAAAATTAGGCAAATCCTGTGGCGTTGAAATAATCAAAATTTCTTTAATACCAGCAAGCATCAAACATGAAAGCGGATAATAGATCATTGGCTTGTCATATACAGGCATCATCTGCTTACTCATTGCCAATGTTAAGGGGTGAAGTCTTGATCCAGTACCACCAGCTAATAATATTCCTTTCATTATCTCTTGTTATTTAAAAAAGTTATCTCTTTATGTATTGCTGCTCATAATAAGAAGCATAGGCACCCGAAGTAATTTTATCCATCCATGCTTTATTGTTGAGATACCAATCAATGGTCAGGCTCAAGCCTTGTTCAAAGGTAACTGAAGGTACCCAACCCAATTCATTTTTTATTTTAGTAGCATCAATCGCATATCTGAAATCATGTCCTGCGCGGTCCGTCACATAAGTGATCAGCTTTTCACTGGTACCTGCCGCACGTCCAAGCTTTTCATCCATCTGTTTGCAAAGTAAACGGATCAGATCAATATTCGTCCATTCATTATGCCCGCCAATATTATAGGTTTCGCCCGTTTTGCCATTGTGATAAACAGTATCAATGGCGCGTGCATGGTCAATAACAAAAAGCCAGTCTCTGATATTTTCCCCTTTACCATAAACAGGCAACGATTTGTTTGAACAGATATTATTAATAAATAACGGAAGCAATTTTTCGGGGAATTGATTCGGTCCGTAGTTGTTTGAACAATTTGTCAATACAACCGGTAGTTTATACGTATTGTGATAAGCACGAACAAAGTGATCAGATGAAGCCTTTGATGCAGAGTATGGAGATTGCGGATCATACGAAGTTGTTTCCAGGAAGAAACTTCCGTCGTGCAAAGAGCCATAAACCTCATCTGTCGAGACATGATAAAAACGTTTTCCTTCAAAATTGTTTTTCCATGCTTCCTTCGATGCGTTCAATAAATTTACAGTACCGATCACATTGGTAATAACAAATTCCATTGGAGCAACAATAGAGCGGTCTACGTGAGATTCCGCCGCTAGATGTATAACTCCGTCAAATGCATATTTTTTAAATAACTCCTGAATATAAGTTGAATCTGCAATATCTCCTTTTTCGAAAATATAGTTCGGCGCCTTTTCAATATCTGTCAGGTTTTCCAGATTACCTGCGTAAGTAAGTTTGTCCAGGTTGACAATCACATACTCAGGATATTTATTTACAAATAAGCGAACTACGTGAGAACCGATAAAACCAGCCCCGCCGGTGATCAATATAGTTTTTTTTGTATTCATGAAATTATAATGTCCAATAGGTATTTGTGTGCTTACTCTTTGTGTAAATACCTTTTATATCAACAAATACTCCATCAGCAGTTAAAAGGTTTTCATAAAAAGAAATATCATGCTTTAAATATTCCTTATGTGATACAGCAAGAATTACGACATCATAACTGTCTGCTGCTTCTGTACGAAACTCCAGATTGTATTCATGCTTGAATTCTTCGAAAGATGCGTAAGGATCAACCACATCAACTTCAAGGCTGTAAGACTGAAGTTCTTTGATCAGGTCTGCGACTTTAGAATTGCGGATGTCTTCAATGTTTTCTTTAAACGTTACACCCAGCACAAGTATTCTGGATTTTGAGATATTTTTTCCTGTCTTGATAAGGGAAGTAACAACCTTTTTGGCAATATTCATTGGCATCTGATCATTGATCAGCCTTCCGCTTAATATCACATTTGGGTTCAAGCCAAGTTTTCGTGCTTTGTATGTGAGGTAATAAGGATCAACACCTATGCAATGCCCGCCTACAAGGCCTGGTGTGAAACGTAAAAAGTTCCATTTTGTATTTGCAGCTTCCAGTACTTCGTAGGTATTGACGTCAAGCTTATCACAAATAATGGATAGTTCATTCATCAACGCAATGTTCACATCACGTTGTGTGTTTTCTATGATCTTGGCTGCCTCTGCAACTTTAATGGAAGATGCTTTATGAATGCCTGCCTGTACAACAAGTTCATATACCTCGGCGATTGTTTCCAGACTTTCTGCATCGCAACCTGAAACCACTTTGGTGATTTTGGAAAGCGTATGCTCTTTATCTCCCGGATTAATGCGTTCAGGAGAATAACCTACTTTAAACTCCTGACCAACTTTTAAACCGGATAAACTTTCAAGTATAGGAATGCAGTCTTCTTGTGTACAGCCTGGATATACCGTTGATTCGTACACAACATAATCGCCTTTTTTCAAAACACTGCCAATCGTTTTTGTTGCAGAAAGCAGAGGTTTTAAATCCGGGTGATTAAAGGCATCTATGGGAGTAGGCACCGTTACTATATAAAAAGAGGCTTGTTTTAAAACAGCAATATCGTCTGTAAAAACGATATCGCTATTTTGAAAATCTGTCGCAGCTAATTCTCCGCTGGGATCAATTTGTTTATTCATTAACTCAATTCTCTTTGAATTAATGTCAAAACCAATGACGTTGATTTTTTTAGCAAAGGCTAATGCTATAGGTAAACCAACGTATCCTAAGCCAATTACAGCTAAAGAAATTTCTTTCTTTTTTAATTGACTACATAGTGGAGTCATAAAAATCAGTTCTTTTTAAACTCTTTGGGTAATACATCCCAATCTTCTTTTGGAAGGGATTTGAAGTATTCGTATGTAATTTTTAAACCTTCAGCTCTCGATACTTTAGGCTCCCAGCCTAAAATTTCTTTCGCTTTGGTAATGTCCGGCTTACGCTGCTTCGGATCATCTGTTGGCAATGGTTTAAATGTGATTTTTACATTTGACCCTGTTAGCTTAATGATCTCCTGAGCAAAGTCATTGTGCGTACCATCGCCAAAAGAAGTAAGATCTTCACCTCTTAATGCCTGGCCAATGAATGCAGGTAATACACGACCATCATTCAGTCGCATTCTCGGACCATAGGTGTTAAAGATACGAACGATGCGCGTTTCAACGCCATGGTATGTATGGTAAGCCATTGTAATCGCTTCCTGAAAACGCTTCGCTTCATCGTATACACCACGTGGACCAACCGGATTTACATTGCCCCAGTATTCTTCGGTTTGCGGATGCACCAATGGATCGCCATATACTTCAGACGTTGAAGCAATGATCATACGAGCTTTTTTAGCGCGTGCCAGACCCAATAAATTGTGTGTTCCCAAAGAACCGACTTTTAATGTCTGGATAGGAATTTTTAAATAATCGATCGGACTTGCCGGTGATGCAAAGTGTAAAATGTAATCCAGGTCGCCTGCTACATGCACAAACTTTGAAACATCGTGATTATAAAATTCAAAGTTTTCAAGTTTGAATAAATGCTCAATGTTTTTAAGATTACCGGTAATAAGATTATCCATTCCGATAACATGATAA
>JAGKWN010000156.1 GCA_021151805.1 Cytophagaceae bacterium
TTATAAAACTTAGCTATTTTTAAAATATTCTGGAAATAAGTATATGACCAAATTTCAATCAATGTTAAAAATATTTGCATTCGTTGTTTTTATAGGTGCTTTCTTACCTATAAAACTATTGGCACAATGTCCAACTGACGTGAACTATGGCCAGAATATTGTAGTGAACGGCGACTTTTCTAATGGTTACACTGGCTGGTCCTTCACCCCACAAACTATTCCCTGGAGTGGTGATCCACCTGCAACACAGGCCGATGGTTACCGCATACATGGTACTCCGTCATTGCCAGGTGATATCCTTGTCGGAACAAATCCAAATGCACAATTTAACGGTGGTTTCCAGACATTCGGGGATCACACAACTGGCTCAGGAAATTTCCTGATGGTAGATGGTGTTTGTAAGCTTGGTGTAAAGCTATTTACTCAAACTGTAACCGTAGCTCCAAATACGAATTATTATTTCTCTGTTTGGATCAATTCATTGAAAGATAACCCCACCAACCCTGGTGTTTTAAATTTTGATGTTGGAGGAAATAATATAGGTGCAAACATTGTTGCTCCGGCTTTAGGTGGTGGGAGTGCTGGCGGTGGCTGGGTAAAATATGAAGTTGTATGGAATTCAGGTGCAACAAGTGGTAATGTTGCGATCAGTATTGAAAACCAGAATACTGCAAGCTGTTCTAACCAAGTGGATTTTGCTATTGATGATATTGCTTTTATTCCGGGTTGTTCTTACGGTTCACCAGGTCCGCAACCAAACTTAGGTCCTGACAAGTCATTATGTGGTGCCGGAGGTTCAATTACATTGAATGCAAATGTTCCAATGCTTTCTACAACAACAGTATCGTGGAGCGATGGTACTTCTAATACAGGCTCCAATCCGGCGTTTTATTCCAAAGTAATTACTGCTCCAGGTACATATTCTGTTTGTGTTACTGACAATGGCTCTTGTGTAAAGTCTGATGTTATTGTGATTAGCAATACATTCACTCCTACAACAACACCTAATGCTGATCTTTGCGGTACTGGCTCAGCATCCTTAGATGCTGTATTTACAGGCATTGGTGCTACATATCAATGGAAACTCAATGGATCAAATATATCAGGAGCCACCAACAGAACTTATACAGCAACAGCAGTCGGTAATTATACCGTTGATGTTAGTGTGCCAGGCTGCGGAACCGTATCAAGTGGTACCACTGTAATAAGTTCAAGCGCAACAACTGCGCCTACTACCAGCCCTAATGCTGATCTATGCAGAACCAGCCCGGCTCCTCTGGACGCTGTATTGACAGGCACCGGGATCACTTATCAATGGAAACTGAACGGCACAAATATATCCGGAGCCACTAACAAAACTTTCTCTGCAATATCACCTGGTACTTATACAGTAGCTGTTACATTACCTGGTTGCACCACAACAACCAGCGGGAACACAGTAGTAACTTCAAGTTCTCCTGTCACTCCGGTCGATGCTAATTATTGTGCTTCAACTGCCCCTGCTTCAGGAATAACCCTCGGAGCTACAGGAACAAACAGTGCAACGTACAAATGGTATACTGCTGCTTCAGGTGGCAGCTCAATCAATACTGGCTCCAGTTACGTAATCACTCCTGATATACCGATGGGAACCACGGCTACCCAGACCTACTATGTTCAGGATGAAACTGTTAACAATGGCACCTTTGGACCAACAACCTTTTCAAATGGCAATAACGCTGATGGTACAAGTTCTTGGAATCAAAATTATATTATCATGACAGTTGGAGGTGACTTTACAATTAGCTCCTTACAGATTCCATTCATATTTTATGGTGCCGCTTCAGCATTCAATGTAACATTAGAAGTGACGGATGCAAGTGGAGCTTCTCTTTCACCTGTAAGAAGATTTACATCTTCCAATACAGCTACAGCAATAACTGTAGGTTCAGCTAAATTATATGCATTCAATTTTACAGGCTTTACTGTTCAGAAAAGCTGGGGGTCTACGCTGGGTTTAAAGATATATTCAAATACATCCAGCGGCGGCCAAACCATGCTAAGTACATCTGGATATTCTTACCCGTATAATTCAACTTTATCTTCGGTTGTAAGCATTGCAAGTGCAAAAGTTAATGGTTCTACAGTTTCTACAAGTGGAGGCTATCCATATTTCTTCAACATGGCAATTTCAGCTACTACCATTTGTAATCGTATTCCTGTGCGAGCAATCAATAACTGTCCGCAACCTGTTACCTGGACCAGCTTCTACCTTGTTCCACAGGATAACAGCTGCAAAATTGTTTGGGGTACAGCGAATGAAACCAACAACAGATATTTTAGTGTTGAACGTTCTACCGATGGCATCAATTTCAAAACCATTGGAGTAATTACCGGAGCAGGGACCAGGGATTATGCATCGAACTATGTATTTATAGATGAAGCACCGTTGGATGGTTTATCCTATTACAGAGTTACACAATATGATCTGGACGGCACATCCAGCTCTACACAAATGAGACCATACAATGGTAATCCAAAAACAACAGTCAATGTATATCCAAATCCATATCAGCAGACAACAACATTATTGGTTTCAGGTACAGATCCGAACGCATATACTTATGCTGTTTACTCTGTAAGTGGCCAGCTGATTGAAGCAGGTGAAGGGGATTACGGCATTCCGCTTTCTATCGGCGCACAGCTAGCAAAGGGAATGTATATGCTTACAGTAACTAACACGACTGAAAAAATAACAACAAAGATTGTGAAACAGTAAGCGTAAAGCGAAACGCTCAAGGCTAAAAGCAAAAAAGAGAGGTTCTTTAATACAGAGCCTCTCTTTTTTATTGATCTATCTTTTAAGTCTTTCGCATTAGGCATTAAGCCTTCGGCTTATTTAAAACATACTCGCCGTTAACAGCTTTATATCCTTATAAGATTCATTGTATTTTTTTGCCATGATGGCATTGGTTAAATAACCTTTGTAGGCATATATCCCGTTCATGAACCATTCTTTGTGATGTATCATCTCTTCCACTCCACCTGCTTCTGCAATCTGCAATAAAATCGGGGCAAATATATTGCTTAGCGAAATTGTTGCGGTACGTGCTACACGTGAAGGTATGTTTGGTACACAGTAGTGTATGACATCATATTTGCGATAGATCGGACTTATGTGATTGGTGATCTGTGAAGTTTCAAAACAACCACCCTGGTCAATACTCACATCCACAACAATTGAATTCGGTTTCATTTCGGTCACCATCTCATCCGTTACCAGGCAGGAAGTACCTTCTTCGGCACGCAGGGAACCAATAACAACATCTGCCTCTCTGAGTTCTTTCCGCAGATTAACAGTATCAATTACTGACGTGTATACCTGCAGCCCTAAGTTTAATTTTATTCTCCGCAATCTATATAAATGACTATCGAATACTTTTACTTCTGCCCCCAGTCCTATTGCTGTTCGCGCAGCATACTCAGCAACCGTACCGGCACCAAGAATAACAACCTTGGTTGAAGGCACACCGGTCACCCCGCCGAGAATAACACCCATGCCGTTTTTCGAGATCAGATATTCTGCCGCAATCTGCATAACGGCGCTGCCTGCAATCTCACTCATTGATTTTACTACTGGCTTTCCGCCTGCTTTATCTTCAATGAACTCATATGCCAGGGCCGTAATTCTCTTTTTATTTATTTCGCCTATGTATGCCGGATCAAGCGTTGACATCTGCAATGCAGAGATCAAGGTCTTTCCTGTTTTCATGAAAGAAATTTCTTCCATGGTTGGCGGATCTACTTTCAAAATGATCTCTGATTCAAAAACTTCTTTTTTTGTATAAACAATTTTCGCTCCTGCCTCACTGTATTCCCGGTCTGAGAATTTTGCATTCAATCCCGCACCTGTTTCTACCTGTACAATATGTCCGTTGTTCACCAACAGCGCTACCGCTTCAGGTGTCAAACATACCCTATTTTCAATGCCATCTATCTCTTTCGGGATACCAATGCACAACTGCGGATGCTGTTTCCGCACTTTCATCAATTGTTCTTTAGGATAAAAAATCTGTTCCTTTACCAATACGCCTAATTCAGTTTTTGTTTTCATGACGCGTGTATGTTGTGTAGGGTTTCAGTGCTCGTTAAATGGGTTGTTTGATAGCCGTATTCTTATGTGTAATAGTATACGCACGCGAATGCTCATTGATGCTATCTATTTTTATTTGTAAATAAGATTCCGGAAGTAAAGAAGGGATACGTGAGGACCACTCAATAAAACACATATTCCCTGAATAAAAATAATCTTCTACACCAATTTCAAATGCTTCACGCTCTGAATTGATTCTGTAAAAATCAAAATGATAATAGATTTTTCCGCTGTTTGATCTGTATTCATTCACGATAGAAAAGGTCGGACTTTGTACGGATTCCACAAATCCTAAAAATTCACCAACCTGACGAACAAAAGTAGTTTTTCCTGCGCCCATATCCCCTTCCAATAACCAGATCTGCTCACTCTGAGCAAAATCCATCAATGCTCCTAAAAATGAAGTTGTTTCTTCCGGTGAATGACATTCAAAGCGCAATACATCGCTGTTGGTTTCTTTCGTAAACATTCTTCGTTCTATCTTACGTTGAATGTACTAAGAAAAAATGGTCTATGAAAGTGTAGCCTTAATAAATTGCTCATGTAAGGCAATTACCTGCGGTATGAGCAAGTGTTGTTCATCATTGACAATAACATGATCTGCCAGTTCGATCTTCTTTTCATCGGGCCATTGGCGGTTAATAATATCCACCACTTGTTTTTCCGTACGATGTTTATCGCGGCTTAACACGCGTTTTATTCTCAATTCAAGCGGAGCCGTTACCACAATCATACAATCCAGTTCCTTATAACTCCCCGCCTCATACAATAATGCAGCTTCTTTTAATACATAGGGAGCACCCTGCTGAGCAGCTGTCCATTCAATGAAATCTTCCTGCACCGCCGGATGAATAATACTGTTCAGGAAATCTGTCCGGGAAGCATCCTTAAAAGCAGCAGCAGCGAGAAACGGACGGTTCAGAACGCCGCCTGTAAATGTTTCCGGACCAAACTGTTTGATTAATGCTTCGCGAATACCGCTATGATTTTCTGTAAGCCATTTTGCACGGGTGTCCGCATCATAACAGGGAATTCCTAATGCAGAAAAAATACGACATACAGTAGATTTGCCCGTGCCAATACCTCCGGTGATCCCTACTTTGTACATACAACTTATTCCGTAAAGGGTCTTTTGAACTTTGTAACGGTAAATGCTACTTCCACTTTTTTGGTATCGTAACTTACCAGATCACTTGTGGGTTCAGGAATAGATACTTCATCTTTGTATGCCTCAGAAATATCTGAATCTGAAAGTTTGATAACTATTTTGTGCGCCATGGAATCCAGTACAGAAGAAGGTCCGGTAGCCATTACATATTCAGGACTGATACGAATTGCGCCATCGATTTTATAATCTTTAGCCAGGTTAATTTCTTCCCGGTCAAGATAAACTTTCATTTTTACTTTCTTCACCTTATCCAAACCTGTGTAGATCGTATCAGTTAAAAAATACCGGATATCAAGTTCCGGCAACCTGTCTTCAAGGTAAGGCTTGATCTGCGAAGACAGAATGTATTTGAATTTCTTTTTATTTTGAATATTGATCTCAATAGGATCAACAAACCAGTTCAATTTCAGTTTTAATAAATCCCAACCCTGACCATAAGCATGAAAAGCAATTTCTTTCTTTGAGTCTCTGCTGGTCATCAATTCCTGATTATCGAATTTGAATACCACCGGATAGGAAACATCAGCCAAGTGATCTCTATTCATAGAATTTAACAGCCAGAAAAGTATGGTTGCCATCAGGCAAATAAACATAACCTTCCAGTCGTACTTTCTCTTAAATAATCTCAATATAGCTTTCAAAATGGTATACTGTTAAAGAAGATAAATATGAACAACACCTGCATCCTATGGAAAAAGAGATCATAAGATGCAGGTGTATTATGAATATAAATTATTCAGCTTTTGTAGACAGGCCCTGGATAGCAGTCTTTTCAAATTTCATGCGGATACGATCAACTAGCAAGATTACAGTACCATCGCTTTCAATGCTCGCTACTTTACCATGTAAGCCACCGATTGTCTGAACGCTGTCTCCAGGCTTTAATGCAGCACGGAAAGTTTCCTGCTCTTTCGCTTTCTTTTGCTGCGGACGGATCATGAAGAAATAGAATACACCAATCATTAAGGCAATAAAACCCATTTGAAAATAGCTGTTAGTGCCTCCTTGTGCTTGTAATAAGATTAATTGAACGTTTGACATTTTAGTTGTATTTAAAGTAAAGTTTTGACTGAATTATTTAGCTTCATTAATATAAGGCCCTGTAATTGATTGTGGTTTACCAATTACGTGTCCTTTAATTTTAATCACTGTCATTTCCGGATCTGTATTGGCAAATACGGTTACAGACTTTTCGAAATCACCCGGGCGGCCTTCGCTATTGAATTGTACTAGTATTTTCCCTTCGCCTCCTGGTGCAATAGTATCTTTGGTCCATTGTGGTGTTGTACATCCGCATGAAGCTTTTGCATCCCTTACATATAAAGGTTCTGTTCCGGTATTTTTGAAAACAAATTCATGCTTCGCAAAATCACCTTCTTTGATCTCGCCAAAAGCATGCTCTGATTCTACAAAAGCAATGGAAGTTGTTTTTAATTCCTGCAGCACTTTAGCTACGTTCTGAGTAACTGCCGCTTCTTCATCTTTTTCTGCTTCACAGGATACAGTTCCTAATACGATTGCCATTAAGAATGCACAGGTTGCAATATTTCTCATAG
>JAGKWN010000031.1 GCA_021151805.1 Cytophagaceae bacterium
CATTTTATGAGATTATCCTTTTGGATTTTAGCAGCCTCTCTTTCCGGCATGCTAATCAATAGCTGTGTCACCGAAAAAACAGCTGCTTCTTCCTCAAAAAAAACAAGTCCGGCAACAGAAGAGCCCAATATTCTTACAATCGGTAATGAAAAAATTTCTACAGAAGATTTCAAGTATGTATATGAAAAAAACAACGGCAAAAGCCCGGATGCCTATTCAAAAGCAAGTCTTGATGAATACCTGAATCTATATACACGATTCAAGCTTCGTGTAAAAGAAGGCGAAGAACTTGGACTGGATACAACCGTTGCGTTCCGCCAGGAATTTGCGGGCTATCAAAAGCAATTGGCTCAACCTTACCTGACCGAGAAAGAAGTTACGGAAATGTTGGTAAAGCAGGCATATGATCGCATGAAAGAAGAGATCAGAGCCAGCCACATCCTGATCTTATGCAGCCCTACAGCTGACCCCAAAGACACATTGGCTGCTTATAATAAACTACTTGTATTAAAAGAGCGTGTGGCTAAAGGCGAAGATTTTGGAACACTTGCCGTACAAAATTCAGAAGACCCTTCTGCCAAATCAAACAAAGGTGATCTTGGCTATTTTACTGCACTGTCAATGGTATATGAATTTGAAGAAGCTGCCTACAACACAAAAGTAGGAAGCGTTTCCAACCCGGTTCGTACAAAATTCGGTTACCATCTTATTAAAGTTGTTGATCGCAGACCTTCCCAGGGCCAGGTGCATGTTGCTCATATCATGGCCAGATACAGCCAGGGAATGAGTGTTGAGGATTCTATAAGTGCGAAAAACAAAATAGACCAGATCTATTTAGAACTTCAGGGTGGTAAATCATGGGATGCTCTTTGCGAAGAGTTTTCGGATGATGTTAATACAAAAAACAAGGGTGGTGAACTACAATGGTTTTCAACCGGTAAAATGATTCCTTCTTTTGAAAACGCTGCATTCACACTAACTACGCCGGGGCAATATACGGTACCTGTTCAGACACCTTACGGATGGCACATCATCAAATTGATCGAACGCAAACCGCTGGGCTCTTTTGAAGAACTTGAACCAAGCATTCGTGCAAAGGTTACAAAAGACTCCCGTTCTGACCTGAATAAAAAAATGCTGATTGCGCGTCTGAAACGCGACAATGCGTTTACTGAAAATGCAAAAGGTGTAGACTACGCTATAAGCAAGGCCGACAGCAGCCTGCTGATCGCTAACTGGACCTTCCAGCCAAGTGAAAAAAATAAAGTAACTCTATTCACAATCAACAAAAAGAAATATACTGCTGAAGATTTCTTTGGTTATGTGTTCGAGAACCAGCAAGCCGTTAAAAGTACTTCTCCGCAGGTATACATGAGAAACGTATTGTATACAAATTTTGTCAATGCCTCATTGATTGATTACGAAGAAGCACATTTATCTGAGAAATATGTTGACTACAGAATGCTTTTAAAAGAATACCACGATGGCATTCTTTTATTCCAGATGATGGAAGACAAAGTATGGAACAGAGCATCTACAGACACTGCAGGACTTAGAAGATATTACAATGAGCACACATCCAAGTATACCTGGTCAGACAGAGCGCATGCTTATATTGTAAGTGCTGCCAGCAAACAGATACTGGATAATGCAAGTGCAGATATGAAGAAATCAAGCTATGTAATGAAAGAACATACGTTTGACAATATCACATTCGATAAAAACAGTTCTTCTGTAAACAAAGCTGGCAAAAGCCAATTGGATAAAGCCATATTGATTCTCAGAAAAGATCCTGCTACTTCTGTTACTGTGAAACTTAGTAAAGAACATGGCGAAGCTGCAACAATAACTGCTCAGCGCCAGGATTCAATTCTATTTTATTTCAATAAAGCTGGTATTAAAGCAGAGCGTGTTTCGTTTTCTGTATTACCAACGCCTCCAGCCCGTAAGACAGAGGCTCAGCGCCAGACAGATCGTTTCGCAGAAATCCAGGTCGTAACCTCTTCTAAAAAATACCTGGAAAATTCGTATAACGAAAAAGCTCCCCTTTCTCTTCAGATTACAGAGAATACCTATACAAAAAATGAAAATGAAATTCTGAATAAATGTAAGTGGGAGAAAGGCGAATATACGTTTGAATACAACAACAGATTCTATCTGGTTGTTATTGATCGTATAGATGCACCGCGCAATAAAACATTTGAAGAGGCGAAAGGATTGATTATTTCTGACTACCAGAGCTATCTTGAAAACCAATGGATAGATGAATTAAAAGTCAAATATCCGGTAACTGTAAACGACGCTGAATTACAAAAACTAGTAAAGCAATAATAAAAAATGGGCCTGTGCCCATTTTTTATTATCCTATGCAATACACAAGATCATTTAAATAAAAGCCGTGTAATGCAGGGTATTAGGACAAACGCCCGTTTATAAATATATTTACACAATTGATCAGGTACATTATTACATGCTTTTAAGAATTACATTCGTATTCACAATATTAGCTGCTACTATTCATTCCGGCAGTGCACAACAGGTTATTGATAAAATTGTTGCGAAAGTAGACAATCAGATCATTCTTAAGTCTGAAGTTGAAATCTCCTACCTGCAATTCATGCGAAGCCCCGAAGCACAAATGATGCAATCTCCGGATGACGTAAAATGCAGGGTATTAGAATCGCTGATCATTAATAAGATGTTACTGGCAAGAGCCGTAATGGATTCTGTGACCGTTGATAAAGAACTGATATACGAACAGCTTAATCGTCGTATGGATTACTTTGTTCAGCAATTCGGAACAGTAGCAAAGCTTGAAAGTTATTACAGTAAAAGCATTGATCAGTTAAAAGAAGAACTTTATCCGCAGATCCGGGACCAAATGGTTACTCAGAAAATGCAGGATAATATTACTGCCGGTGTTGTGATCACACCAAACGATGTAAAGAAATTCTATAAAAACCTTCCTGCAGATTCCCTTCCTTATTTTTCTTCTGAAGTAGAAGTAGGTCAGATTGTTCGTCTTCCGGAGATCAATCCTCAGGATAAGTTATTATTCAAGGCACAGCTTGAAGATATCCGCAGAAGAATTATCAGCGGAGAAGATTTCTGCCGTCTGGCAAAAGAATATTCTCAGGATCCTGTATCTGCTGTGAATTGTGGTGAGATTGGCTTCTTCAAAAAAGGTGACCTTGTTCCTGAATACGAAGCAGCGGCCAATCAGCTTCAACCGGGACAAACATCAGGTATTGTGGAGTCTCAATATGGATACCACATCATTCAGTTGATTGAACGAAGAGATAACACATACAATACACGCCATATCCTTATCAAGCCGGCTGCGTCATCAAAAGATCTGGTTTATCCTGCCGCATTTCTGGATTCAATCCGCACGCTGATTTTGCAGGGGACACTTCCTTTTGCCAAAGCTGCGAAACTTTATTCCGCAGATAAAGAAACATCTTTCAATGGTGGTATGTTTGCGAGTCCGGAATCAGGAAGTACTCGTATTTCACAAGAAGATATTCAACCGGCTGTTTTCTTTGTTATTGATACAATGACTGTAGGTGATATTTCCCTACCTACAAAATTCATTATGGCTGATGGTTCTGAAGCCGTACGGATACTATATTATAAAAATAAAATCCCTGCTCACCAGGCCAATCTGAAAGACGATTATCAAAAAATTTATGCGGCTGCGCTGGAAGAAAAAAGAAACAACGCCGTAAACCAATGGTTTGATAAAACCAAGTCGCAGGTATACATCAATATCGACGATGAATATAAGCAATGTGAAATTTTGATTAATAAATAGATAATGACAGCTATTAAATCCGATGTAGATTTGGCCAATGAAATGAACGCGGCCTATCAACAACTTTTTTCAGAAATTAAAAAAGTAATTATTGGTCAGGACGAAACAATTCAGCAAGCCCTTACTGCTATTTTTTGCCAGGGGCACTGCCTGCTTGTAGGTGTACCGGGTCTTGCAAAAACACTTTTGATCAATACCATTGCAACTACATTGCATTTAAGCTTTAAGCGTATTCAATTCACGCCGGATTTGATGCCGAGTGATATCTTAGGTGCAGAAACACTTGATAGCAACAGGAACTTTGTTTTTAATAAAGGCGCCATCTTTGCAAACATCATCCTTGCCGATGAAATAAACCGTACGCCTCCCAAGACACAGTCTGCCTTACTGGAGGCCATGCAGGAATATTCTGTTACAGTGGCAGGTCACTCCTACCCGTTGGAAAAACCATTCTTTGTATTGGCAACGCAAAACCCGATTGAGCAGGAAGGTACATATCCGTTGCCTGAAGCACAGCTCGATCGTTTTATGTTCAACCTGATCCTTGACTACCCGGATTACGCGTCTGAAGTAGCCATTGTTAAAAATACTACGTCGGGCATTACAACTACATTACAGTCGGTTTTAAATGCAGAAAAAATTCTTGAATACCAGAAACTGGTTCGCAGAGTACCTGTTCCGGACAATGTAATTGAATATGCAGTAAAGCTTGTACATAAAACGCGTAAAGACGGCCCAGATGCACACGAGTGGACGAAGAAGTACTTGGACTGGGGTGCAGGGCCAAGAGCTTCTCAAAACCTTATTATTGCAGCGAAATGTACTGCTTTATTAAAAGGCAAATACTCTCCGGACATTGAAGATGTAAAAGCAATTGCACTACCGGTTTTACGACACAGAATTGTACGCAACTTCAAAGCTGAAGCCGAAGGGATTTCTACCGATGAGATCATAAAAAAATTATTATAAGCTGAAGGCTGAAAGCGAAAAGCTAATGCTTCATATCATAACTAAAAGAGGTGTAATTATTGAAATGATTATACCTCTTTTTATTTTACATAGAACTATCAATTCAATACTCAACAGTCGTCTAAGTCTTCTGTACTGATTACTGACTACTGTTTACTGACTACTACAATGGCTATCGAAATTGAACGTAAATTTTTAGTTGATCATGCGCAATGGTCAGCATTATCTAAACCTGAACCAAACTACTTGATCCAGGGTTACCTGCATAGCGAGCCGGGAAAAACAATCCGTGTGCGTGCTACAAACAGTAAAGGTTTTATAACAATCAAAGGTAAAAGCAGTGCAGACGGGGCTTCCAGAAGCGAATTCGAATATGAGATTCCTAAAGCCGAAGCACAGGAACTTCTTAAAAACTTCACAACCAAAACGATTGAAAAGAACCGTTATGAAATTACGTTTGAAGGAAATGTTTGGGAAGTAGATGTGTTTGAAGGTGCCAACGCCGGCCTGATCGTGGCAGAGATTGAATTAGAAAGTACGGAACAAGCCTTTGCCAAACCTGATTGGGTAAGAGAGGAAGTAACTTCCGATTTCAGATACTTCAATTCAGCATTGATTGAAAATCCTTATAAAACCTGGCAATAAGTTTCATTAATCATTCATAGACAGCTAACTTTTAAATAAAAAAGCCTTAATGAATATATGTTATTTATTAAGGCTTTTTTATTTCTACATATTACTTTTATTCATCCAGCACTCTTACTTCCGTTCTTCTGTTGCGGGCTTTATTCGGTGCATTATCATTTGGCACCAATGGTTTATATTCGCCATATCCTTTTGCCCTTACACGTTTTGGATCCAGTCCCAGCATAATCAGATAATTCATTACCGCGTCTGCCCTGTTCTGTGACAATACTAAATTCTGGTGTGCATCGCCATCACTATCGGTATGGCCTGCAATTTCAATAACCATTTTAGGGTTTAATACCAATGTGTTATACAAGTTCTCTACATGCGGCACACACTCCGGTTTAATATCCCATTTGTTTACATCAAAATATACATTGTCCAGATTAAAGATGCGTGAATAATCACGAATGACTTTTACCCGAATGGTTTGATCCATTGAATAACGCCCTTTTTCAACAGGTAATACTAAAGCCTGATTGAAAGGAAAGTCTGTGCGGAATTTATAGACAACCATGGTATATGTTTTCCCTTCGGGAAGCAGCATATAACAATGACCATATATATCGCTCACTCCTTCTTTGGTAATTAATTTATCGGTAGAGGTAATAACAAGCTTCGCATCCTCAACAGGTACGCTGTCGATATCAGTTATTGTGAAGTTTACCAATGCCGAATCCTCTGTAGATCGAAGTGTATTAACTGTTTGTGCAGAGCTTGTGAAGCCAACCAAAAAAATGGCGTAAAAAGCAATGCATGAAAATATTCTATTCATATAAATAATAGTTAATGTGTACGGTATCAACTAAATATACACATAATAAAAAATAAAAAAGAGTTTTTGGGTGATGAATTTTCTAACTCTGCAATATATTTTATTGTTTTATCAGTCGCGCCATGAAGTAGCCATCACCGCCTTCTGATGGATAAATCGTCTGTTTCTTTTCCAATTGAAAATTAGCATTCGTTTTCAGAAATATATCAATTTGATTATCATTTTCAGCAGGTAAAATACTGCAGGTTGCATACACAAGGATTCCGCCTGGTTTCAGCATCGTGGAATATTCCTGCAGGATCTGCTGCTGAATCTGCACCAGCGCATCCACGCGTTCCTTTGTTAACTTCCACTTATCATCCGGGTTTCTTCTCAAGACACCCATACCGCTACATGGAACATCCAGCAATAAAAAATCTGCGGCATTTTTAAAGCCGGCGATTGTATTTTCTTTTATAGGCTTGGTCTGAATACAAGTCACCCCGGCGCGTAACGCTCGTCTTTCCAGCTCTTTCAACTTCGGAGCTTCTATATCCATAGAAATTATTCGCCCCTTATTCTGCATCAATGCTGCAATGTGCAGCGATTTGCCTCCCGCTCCTGCACAAGCATCAATAACCGTTGACTTAGACTGAGGGGCAAGATAATGAGCAATCATTTGTGACCCTACATCCTGTACTTCATAATATCCATTCAGGAATGACGTCAGCCGCTGTAAAGGCTTGCGCTCTTTCAATTTTAACGTTTCTTTTAACGGACCGAAAATTTCTGTTGCTACACCTTCCTTTTCCAATACCTGCTGAACTTCTTTTGCATGATGCTTAACTGTATTAACACGAATAAATACATCTGCTTCAGCATTCAGAAATTCCAGTTCACTTTCCCAGCGTTCTTTCCCCAACTGTTGCTCCCCGAGCATATCCATCCAATCTTCTATTGACGCCTGAACAGCTCTGTTAGCAAGAGCTTCACGAGTACGATTTTCAAAATTTATGGGATCAATATCAGCAGGAAGCGGTGTTTCAATTTCATTTTTATAGGTATCATACAGATATACGGCAACAATCTTTTCGAAACGTTGCGGGTCTGCTGTAGATGTATTTGCAATAAATTCGTAACGTCTCCACCAGCGTACAATGGTATAAATCGTACCCGCAATAAACCTACGATCTCTGGATCCCCACTTAGGATTGCTTTGCAGCAGATTGCGAACTACATCATCTGCATATGCACCTTCTGTAAATATCTTTTTCAGTGATACAATAATTGATTGTATAATATTTGGGTGCAGCTTCATAGATACAAGGCAGGAATACTAATCAGAGGAGAAAGAATTAACACACCGTCCCATATAAGCATACTCGGTGTTAAGGTGATGATATTTTTAATCCGCAAACAGAATAACAAGAAAACCATTTGCAGAATGGTTGCTATTTTAAATGAAACATGTAATTCAACAATAAAAAGCTGCAAAACGATTGCTGCAAAAAACAAATAGCAAATAACAGTGATATTGGAATAACCAATCGTTTTCCCATTCAGGTGTGATACTTTTTTAATTGCTTTGTCAATATAGAAATCTCTGTATTCAAACAGCTGTGTAATGAAGGCAAACAGGCAAAACCGAACGCCAATAAACAAGCCGGCATTGGCGCTCCACACAATGTCTGTTTCACTTTTACTCAAAGGCAATACGCCTGTAATGATTGTCCAAACAATGGCAATTACAATGCTTTTAAAGAAAGAATGATTATTCAGCAGGAGCCCTCTTCTGTTCGCATAAACAATATAGATTTCATACACGAGCCATAAGCCAGACGAAACGATAAAAATAAGCCACTGATTGAAATTAAAATACATAACACATATAGATAAACTACACACGAAGCCGAGTAGCATAGCAACAAATATGTAATTGTATTTTTTGCGCCCCCAGCTTGTTACTTCCGTGCTGTTTTTCTTTGAATAGAGTGCGAATAAAGTGTGTGCATTATAGGTAAAGAGTGTAGCTGCACCTGCAAAAAGAATGATGGTGTAGTTTATTTTATCCGGCGCAAAAAACAGTATGCATTCCATCGTAAGCAACATTGCTATTATCGAAAGCCATATGTGCAGATACAGAATATATTTCATACTACGCTTATAAAAAAAAGAGTCACGCTTTTGTGGCGTGACTCTTTCATTGTATTGTTCAATATTAATTGTTTAATGCTTCCGCACCACCAACAATCTCTAAAATCTCTTTCGTGATAGCAGCCTGACGTGAACGGTTGTATGTTAACTTCAATGCTTTTAACATCTCCTTCGCGTTGTCTGTCGCTTTATCCATTGCAGTCATACGGGCACCGTGTTCTGATGCGTTTGACTCAAGCAGATATTTATAGAATTGAATCTTTAATGATTTTGGAATCAATTCTTTTACGATTTCCGTTTTTGAAGGCTCAAATATATAATCAATCTCTACTGCTTCTGTAACAGCTACTGGTGCAGCTTTTACAGGAATTGGCAGAAACTGCTCTGTACGGATAATCTGAGTAGCAACATTTTTAAATTCGTTATATACAACTTCTACGCGGTCATACTTGCCAGATAGGAAGCTATTCATAACAAATTCAGAAGCTTTTCTTGCTGTCTCAAATCTAAGATCCAGAAATAAACCCTGGTAATCCAGATTTATACTTCCGTTGCCACGTTTAACTAAAACTTCAGCCCCTTTTTTACCGATGCACAAATAATTGATTTTATTGGCAGCCGCTAGTTCAGGATACTTCTCTTCAGCTAATGCAATAGATGTTTTAACGACATTCGAGTTGAATGCTCCTGCTAAACCTCTGTCTGAAGTAACAACAACAATCAATAGATTTTTTACTTCTCTTTCTTCAGAGTAGATGTTATCAGAAGCATCTTCTAAAGAAGCGGAAATATTATGAAGAATACCGTTAAGTTTTTCAGCATACGGACGAATCTTCATCGCTCTGTCCTGAGCTCTTCTAAGCTTGGCAGCCGAAACCATTTTCATGGCTTTGGTGATCTGCTGCGTAGAATTAACTGAAGCTATCCGGTTGCGGACCTCTTTTAAGCTTGGCATAAATTAGTTATATTTTACAGCAACTTCTTTTGCTACTTTTTTCAATACTTCAGTGATAGAATCGTCAATTTTACCAGCTTTGATTTCCTTCAATGTGTCTTTATATGAAGTTCTCAATACGGTTAAATATTCTTTTTCGAAATCACGAACTTTATTTACTGCTACGCTATCCATGTAACCGTTTGTAGAAACATAGATTGTTGCTACTTGCTCTTCAACAGATACCGGAGAGAATGCAGGTTGTTTCAATATTTCAAGGTTTCTTCTGCCACGCTCAATCGTAAGTTTAGTAGAAGCATCCAGATCAGAACCGAATTTAGCAAACGCTTCCAATTCTCTGAATTGTGCCTGATCCAATTTCAATGTACCGGCAACTTTTTTCATTGATTTGATTTGCGCGTTACCACCCACACGTGATACTGAGATACCTACGTTGATTGCCGGACGAACACCTGAGTTAAACAAGTTAATCTCAAGGAAGATCTGACCATCAGTGATAGAGATCACGTTTGTAGGAATATATGCAGAAACGTCGCCTGCTTGTGTTTCAATAATTGGCAATGCCGTTAGTGAACCACCGCCTTTTACAACGTTTTTCAAAGATTCAGGAAGATCGTTCATTGCTGCCGCAATTGAATCAGACTTGTTGATTTTCGCAGCTCTTTCTAATAAACGACTGTGTAGGTAGAATACATCACCTGGGTAAGCTTCACGTCCCGGTGGTCTTCTTAGTAGAAGAGAAACCTCACGGTAAGCAACTGCCTGTTTAGATAAATCATCATAAACAACCAATGCCGGACGGCCAGTATCACGGAAGTATTCGCCAATCGCTGCACCAGTGAATGGAGCGAAGTATTGCATCGGAGCCGGATCAGAAGCTGTAGCAGCTACTACAACTGTATAGGCCATTGCGCCGTGTTTTTCAAGTGTACCAACGATACCTGCAATTGTAGAAGCTTTTTGTCCGCATGCTACATAAATACAGAATACCGGTTCGCCTTTATCGTAAAATTCTTTTTGATTGATGATCGCATCTAAAGCAACAGTAGTTTTACCAGTCTGACGGTCACCGATGATCAATTCACGCTGTCCACGACCGATTGGAATCATTGCATCAATCGCTTTGATACCTGTTTGTAATGGTTCAGTTACCGGCTGACGGTAGATAACACCTGGTGCTTTACGCTCCATAGGCATTTTATATAATTCGCCAGAGATCGGGCCTTTACCATCGATTGGATTACCAAGTGTATCAACTACACGGCCTAACATTCCTTCGCCTACGTTAACGAAAGCGATCTGTTTTGTTCTTTTAACTGTAGAACCTTCTTTGATTGCACTGTACTCACCTAATAAAACGGCACCAACATTGTCTTCTTCAAGGTTCAATACCATTCCTTTTAAGCCACCTTCGAATTCTAATAATTCGCCGGCTTGAGCCTTCGTAAGGCCGTAAATACGAGCAACACCATCACCCACTTGAAGAACTGTACCTACTTCTTCTAACTGAGCTTCGGTTAAGGAGTTTGATAACTGCTGTCTTAATACTGCAGATACCTCATCAGGTCTAACGTCTAGCATATATGATAATACTTAGTAATTTATAACTTGTTCTGTAAACTTATTTTTAATCTTATTCAGCTTTGTTGCAACAGATTCATCGATTTGCTGATCATCCATTCTTAAAACAAAACCTCCTAATATTTTTTCATCTATCTTTTCAACCAATTCAACTTTCGCTGCCTTGGATGCCATGATTCTTTTGAAGTTCGCACGCTGATCATCAGAGATCGGCTGGGTAGTTGTTACTTCAACAACTTTGATTCCCATTTTCTCGCGATATAGTTTTTGAAATTCAGTTGCTATTTCAAAAACAACAGCTTCTCTGTATTTCTTTGTTAATAGTGAAAGCAATGACATTGTAAATGTATTTACTTTACCATTGAATAATGCTTCCAGTATTGCCTGTTTCTTTTCGCCTTGAACGATCGGATTTTTCATCACAGCAGCTAATTGGCTATTCTGTTTAAAAACAGCCACAATTCCTGTCATGTCGGCATTAACCTGATCCAAAACACCATTCTCCGCTGCAAGATCAATCAGCGATTTTGCATATCGGTATGCTACTCTCGTTTCTTTCATGATGAATGATTAGTTCAGATTAACTTCTTTAATATATTCGTTTACCAGTTTCTTCTGCTCTTCAGCATTGTTCAACTCTTTACGAAGAATTTTTTCAGCGATTTCAACAGCTAATGTTGCTGCATAATTTTTAACTTCATTCAAAGCAGCATTTTTTTCAGATTGAATAGAAACTCTTGCAGCTTCCATCAAACGAGTGCCTTCAGTTGTTGCTTTGTTTTTAGCATCTTCCATCATGGTTGTTGCAGCTTTGTGTGCATCCGCCAGGATTTTATCACGCTCTTTTCTTGCTTCAGCTAACAAAGCTTCGTTTGTAGCCTGTAATTTTTCAATATCTGCACGTGCTTTGTCTGCTGCTGATAATGCATCTGTGATCGAGTCTTCGCGCTCTTTCATTGCGCTCATAATCGGCTTCCATGCAAACTTTGACAATAGAAACAAGGTAACCAGGAAGATTACTGTCTGCCAGAAGAATAAACCCAGTTCAGGTGTGATGATACTTAATAAAGTCATATATATTTATTAGGGATGTGTTTCAATAAATAAAAGTATACTCCGAGACCTAATGTCAACGGAGTATACTTTAAGCAATTATAGAGTGATCAACAAACAAACTACCACACCGAAAAGAGCAACACCTTCGATAAGGGCTGCTGCAATCAACATCGCAGTCTGGATTTTTCCACTCTCAGATGGTTGGCGTGCAATAGATTCTACTGCGCTGCTACCGATACGACCGATACCTAAACCTGCCGCTAATGCTGCAACACCAGCACCGATACCAGCACCTGCTAATGCAAGACCTTCTACTAAGAAAACTGAATTTAACATAGTTGTATTTATTTATTATTGAATGAAAACAAGAGATAATTAATGTCCGTGGTCATGATCTTCATGCGCATGCTCTTCAACTGCAGATCCGAAATACATTGCTGTAAGTAGTGTAAATACGAACGCCTGAATAAGTGCTACGAACAATTCAAGGAATGTCATGAACAATCCAAAACCTACACTTAGTGGTGCGATATAAATGCTCTTAAACATAAATATCAACCCGATGAAGCTTAAAATAATGATGTGTCCTGCCGTGATGTTGGCAAACAAACGAACCATTAAAGAGAACGGCTTTGTTATTAAACCAATAACTTCAATCGGTAAAATAACGATTCTTAATAGAAGAGGTACTCCTGGAGTCCATAATACGTGCTTCCAATAGTATCCATTACCACTGATTGTAGTGATGATAAATGTTGTAACCGCTAGCATCAATGTAACTGCAATATTACCTGTTAAGTTTGCTCCGCCTGGCATTAAACCTAAAAGGTTGTTAAACCAGATGAAGAAAAATACAGTTAATAAATATGGCATGAAACGTTCGTATTTCGGACCAATCATTTTAAGAGCTATTTCATCACGAACATACGTAACGATTGGTTCGAAAAACGACTGAACGCCTGACGGAGCTTTGCCTTTATTTTTTACATAACCTTTTGCTACAAGCAAAAAGACTGTAATTAAAATCACTGCACTTAAAATTAATGAAGCAACGTTTTTAGTAATAGAGAAATCATACACTGCAACGGTCTTGTCTTCATTGCCGGCTGCGTCTACTGCATAAATATGTTCGTGGTGTATGCCATAACCATTATAGTTTGCATTGTGTGCAAATCTGGAAGATGAAAATATCGACAAACCACCTTTTTGTGCAGAGTAAACAATGATTGGCAATGGAACTGTAGCATGAAAAGTTTCCGTATTGAATAAATGCCACTCGTGAGAATCTGCAATGTGGTGCATGATCATTTCTCCCGGGTTAAATACTGTTTCTTCTTCGCCGGTTTCTTCTTCAACAATCTGATCGTGATCTGACGCGAAACCAGCTATTGACGCCACAGACATCAATAAAATAAGTAGTAATTTTTGAATTTTAGTTGCCATTTCTCTTTGAATCGGCGCGCAAGTTACGCAATAAGTGATAAATTTCAAATGAAGCATATAGAATGTAGAGAATAAAAAAATTCGCTACGTAAGTTATCTTATTTCCTGACAGATATACCATACTTAGAAGAATGAAAAATAAAGAGAAAATGAACCTCACAGCCATCGATCCTAAGTAATACGTATGGAATTCTTCCCTGCTTTTTAAGCCTAAATTTGCAATAACGTGAGACAGGATTGAAATAACACCAAAAAACCCTTGGATCGTCCAAAAATGACTACTTAGAAATTGCGGCTTTACGTACGTAAGTAAGATTGCAATACCTGATGTCAGAAATAATAAAGATGTATAACCAAACCAAAAGTTTGTTAAAATTGAATTATTCGCCTCTTTTTTGCTCATTAAGTATATTTATTATGAATTTAGTAATGCTGCCAACAACGCCGAAAAGCATGAAAAAAATTGTATTGTATCTGCCCTTAACTTCAAAATGCTTATCCAACCAAATCCCGATTGCGGCAAATACCAATATTGTAGCGATCATCTGAAAACCAATGGCTGAGAATTTAAAAAAGCTGCTTGGTGAAGCCTTTCCGTTCCCCTTGTTTTCTTTTTCCATAACACAAAGTTAACACATTCTTTTCCCCCTGAAAAGTCTTTTCTGAATACAATCTATTTTTATCGAAATCGTTCTAATGTATCTACTAAAACTTCAATGATTTACTATCTTTGATTAAATGAATACACCCAAAAACTTATTTTCAGCTTACTCAATACCTTTTTATTTACTGCTCATTGCTTTTGGGTTGGTATCTGTCTCGTGTTCGCAGGAAAGCAATTCTTTTGTTGCCCGTACCTATCATAACTTACTGGCCCGGGATAACGCGTATTTCCTGGCCCGGGAACGTATGAAAACGGTAGAAACAAAGGTGTATGACCTCAAAGAAGACAATTATAACGGTGTTCTGCACCCTATACCACCTTTTGATACACTCAAAACAAAAGGCCTTGCTACTCAACTTGACGATATTATTAAAAAAGCCTCTATCCCTGTGCGCCGCCATAAAAACAGCGATTACGTTGATGATAGCTATGTGCTTATCGGACGTTGCAGAATGTATAAGGGGGAATTCAAAATGGGTATTGAAACATACAAATATGTGAACGCCCATGGGAAAAATGTAAATGATAAAAATGAAGCGTTGATTTATTTAATGCGTGCATACATGGCCGCGAATCAATTCGACAACGCAAAAACAGTTTCGGACCATCTTGACAAACAAGATCTGACATTGAAAAATAAGACGATCTACAACGTTACCAAGGCCGAATACTTGAGAATATATGAACGCTACGATGAAATGATTCCATTGTTGGAAGAAGTTGCCCATCTGCAAAAGAAACGTGATATCCGCTCCCGGATGTATTTTATTTTAGGACAGCTCTACCAGCGCGCAGGCAATGATACTTCCGCATATAAAAATTATCATAAGGTGGTTAAATCCAACCCGCCTTATGAAATGCTTTTTATCTCTAAACTGAACCTGTATCAGGTGACCAATATTGAAAAAGAAGGAGCAACCAAAAAAATCAATAAGTATTATACAAAACTTCTGAAAGATCCTAAAAACGAGGAATACAAGGATAAGATCTATTATGAAATGGCCCTGTTCGAATACAAACAAAAGAATTTACCTGAGGCCATCAAACATTTAAAAGCATCTTCCAATGCAAGCAAAGCGGGCGGCTACCAAAAAGGATTTACGTTTTTAAAACTTGCTGAAATTTATTACGAAGACCTGGAGGATTATGAAAATGCTGCGGCTTATTACGATAGTACAGCTACCACGTTTAACAAAAAAGATAAACGCTACCCGTTGATTTCAAAACGCGAAAAAATACTGGATGAGTTTGTCAAACAACTATCCATTATTAAACGCCAGGATAGCTTGCTGGCTGTTGCAAAAATGGATTCCGTTACGTTGAATAATTTAATTGATTCATTGATTGCAAAGGAACAGGCAGACTATATGGCCAAGCAACTGGCATTGAAAAAGAAAAAGTTCGATGAAGAAAATGCACCGCTGACTCCCGATCCGAAATTGATCAATGCAGACCCTACTGCTGCAAGCTGGTACTTCTCTAATGCCACAGCCATACAGAACGGGATCAACGAATTTAACCTTAAATGGGGCCGCCGACCGCTTGAAGATAACTGGAGACGTTCGAAAAAAGAAGCTGTAGTAGATTTTGATAATCCGGGAAGCAAAGATTCAACACAAGCAAAAACAGATCCTGATCCGGACGCGCGAAAAGGTAAAAACGATATTGAACCGCTCAAAATTGATCGTTCAAAGTATTACGTTGATATCCCTGTTACCGACTCACAAAAAGTTGCAGCCAACAAGAAGATCGAAGATGCCATGTTCCAGGTAGCTTCAATCTATAATCACCAACTGGAAGAGCCGCGAAGAGCGATAAGGACTTATGAACAACTGCTCTCCCGGTATCCCGAAACGTTGTATGAGGCTGAGATTTTGTATAACTTATACTTAATCTGCAAAGAGCTTAACGATCCGAAACAAGAGCAGTATAAAAACCGCTTGTTAGAGAAACATCCGAATTCATTATATGCCAAACTGATCCGAAACCCGAATTACTATAGGGATACCAAGATCGCTAATAAATATGCCGATGTTGAATATAAAGATGTTTACAGCTTCTTTAAAAACAATCAGTTTGAAGAAGCAGATTCTGCTGCGACTGTATTGTTAGCAAAATATCCGGAAAGTGATGTAGTTGACAAATTGACTTATCTGAAAATTGTCTGTCAGTTGAAAACTCATGGACCGACAGAAAAAGTACTTGCAGATATAGAAGCGTTTCCTGATTTATTCCCTGAAAGTCCTTTAGTTCCTGTAGTGAAAGACCTTTCAGCTGCAATTAAAAAACAGGCCATTCAAAATGAAAAAGATGCTGCTGTTAAAGAAACGGCACCTCCCAACGACCCTGCAAAAACAGAACCGACACCGGTAAAACCATAAACAGTTTCCGGCAATCATATTTATAGAGACATTCAATGATGAAAAAAATTACACGCTTTCTGATCGCGTTTTTTTGGATCGGTTTTATACTCGGAGTCTGCTTTGTATGGACATGGTTTTACATGGTTACACACAATACACAAAACTGGTTTGGATCCATGCCGGAACTGGAAGCATTGCAAAATCCTAAATCAAATATTTCATCTGAACTCTACACAGCCGACGGCATTATGTTCGGTAAATACTACCGGGAAAACAGAACGAATGTGACCTATGAAGAACTTTCTCCTAACCTGATTAATGCATTGCTGGCAACTGAAGACATACGGTTTGATAAACACTCCGGTATTGATCTTCAAGGAAGCTTTGCCATTCTCTGGTATCTGATCAAGGGAGATAAAAGAGGTTCAAGTACAATTTCCCAACAGCTTGCTAAAAATTTATTCCGTACCCGCGGAGCTAAATACGAAGGCAGCTGGGGCAAGAAAAATAACAAACTAAAGCTTGCAATCAACAAAACAAAAGAATGGATCCTGGCTGTTCAGCTTGAACGCGCTTATACAAAAAAGGAAATTATCACGCTGTATTTAAACACTGTTGACTTTGGCAGCAATGCATTCGGTATTGTTACAGCTTCACGTACCTTCTTCTCCACCTCACAGGATAGCCTTACCATAAATCAATCAGCAATGCTTGTAGGTTTGCTGAAAGCGCCGAGCACTTACAGTCCGGTATACAATCCGGAAAGTGCTCTTGTCAGAAGAAATACAGTCCTGGAGCAGCTTACGAAATACAATTTTATAAGCACGGCACAATTTGCTACGTTATCAAAAGAGCCGATAGGCTTAAAGTATGAAGTAGAAAATCACAACAAAGGTTCTGCAACCTATTTCAGAAGTTATATTACCCGTTATTTATTGAAATGGTGTAATGACCGGGGCATAGACCTATATGAAGACGGTATAAAAATATATACAACCATTGATTCCCGCATTCAGGCATATGCCGAATCTGCTGTAGCAGAGCATATGAAAACACTGCAAGGAAAGTTCTTTGCTTATTGGAACGGCAAAACACCTTGGCGCGACGAAGAATTTAAGGAACTTCCTTACTTCATTGAAAAGGCTGCAAAAAATACTGACCGCTGGAAAGTACTTGACAAAGTATACGAAGGTGACACAGTAAAAATGTGGAAGGTCATGAATAAAAAAATACCCATGCGCGTATTCAGCTGGAAGGGTGAAATTGATACCGTAATGAGTCCGATGGACTCCATTCGCTATTACAAACACTTCCTGCACGCCGGCATGCTTTCTATGGACCCACATTCAGGCCACATCAAAGCGTGGGTTGGCGGCATTGATCACAAGCACTTCAAATACGACCACGTTAAACAGGGGGCCAGACAACCTGGCTCAACCTTTAAACCATTCGTATATACTGCCGCTGTTGACCTCGGCTATAGCCCTTGTTACGAGCTGCCGGACCTGCCGGTGACATTCCAGACAGGAGATGAAAATGAAACATGGACTCCACAAAACAGCGATGGAGAATATAGCGGACAGATGTTTTCAATACGGAAAGCAATGGCTAACTCCATCAACAGTATCACTGCCAACCTTGTAAAAAAAGTCGGACCTGCAACTGTAGTCGATTATGCGAAACGCATGGGTATTACAACTGATCTGCAACCTGTGCCTGCCTTATGCCTGGGCGTATTTGATGTTTATCTGTATGACATGGTAGGTGCGTACAGTACGTTTGTGAATAATGGTGTATGGACTGAGCCTATTTTCATTACACGTATCGAAGATAAAAACGGAAATGTGTTACAGGATTTTGTTCCTAAAACACGTGAAGCACTCAGCGAAGAGACAGCCTATTTAATGGTACACATGTTGAAAGGCGCTACAGAAGAAAAAGGTGGTACAGCACTAGGCCTGAACAAATACGGACTGCTTTGGAACGGCGCTGAAATAGGCGGCAAAACCGGAACCACTCAAAACTATTCCGATGGTTGGTTTATTGGCATTACAACCCAATTAACAACCGGCATATGGGTTGGTGGTGACGACCGCTGCATCCACTTCAGAAGCATGAACGACGGACAAGGTGCCCGTATGGCCATGCCGATATGGGCAATCTTCATGAATCATTTATATTCCGATCCTAAAACAGGTATAATTAAAGAGCGCTTCCCTATGCCTAAAGCCCCTTTAAGTGTTGAGATCAACTGCAAAAAACTTAAAGAGGAGGGACAAAATAACAACCCCGATCTTCCAACAGAGCCCAATACAAAAAAAGAGCCGGATAAATATGATTTCTAATTATGTTAGACCACGACTCTATACGCGCTCTGTTGAATGAACTTCCCGGCTCCCCGGGGGTATACAGATTTTATTCTGCCGAAAATGAATTGATCTATGTTGGTAAAGCAAAAAGCTTACGTAAACGTGTAGCGAATTATTTTACCAATAAAAAAAATCTGGATACAAAGACCCGCAGCATGGTGCGCAAAATCGAGCGCGCAGAATATACCCTGGTGAATTCAGAATACGAAGCGCTGCTGCTGGAAAACAACCTGATCAAAGAGAATAAACCCAAGTACAATGTTCTCTTACGGGATGACAAAACATACCCATTCATTTGTTTGTCTGCCGCGGATTTTCCTACGCTGACAACTACACGTAAAATAGAAAAAGGCAAAGGCGAATTCTTTGGCCCTTATACCAGCGGCCGTGCCATGCACTCGCTGGTGGAATCATTGCGCAAAACTTTTTTTGTGCGCACCTGCGACCTCAATTTAACGCCTAAGAATATTCAGGCAGGCAAATTCAAGGTATGTTTGGAATACCACATTGGCAATTGCAAAGGCCCTTGCGAAGGTAAACAAAGCGCCGAGGAGTATGACGCCAGCATTGCTCAGATCAGAAATATACTGCGTGGAAATTTCTCTGCTGTAAAAAAATATTACCAGGAAAAAATGCTTCAGGCAGCAACCGAATTACAATTTGAAAAAGCACAGTTCCTGAAAGAACGTTATGAATCTGTACTGGGCCTTGAAAAGAAAAGCTTAATTGTTAATCCCGACATTAACAACCTGGATGTTTACACGATCGTACGGCGCGACAACAGAGCTGCTGTGAATTACATGAGCATACTGCACGGTTCCGTAATTCGAACACGTACCATTGAACTTAAGACTGTATTGGACGAAACAGAGGAAGAACTGTTGCTGCACGCCTTTTTTACCATTCATGAACAAGGTTGGGATGAAAGCAAAGAAATCATCTGCAACATTGAATTGCCAACCCTACAGTCATACTCTAAAGTAAGCGTGCCGCAACGCGGTGATAAAAAACATTTGATTGATCTGTCTCTGAAAAATGCATGGCATACATTAACCCGCTATGATGAAAATAAAAAAGAGAAACCTGAATTAAGAATTCTGAAAAGACTCCAGGAAGATCTTTCGTTAAAAGAATTGCCCGCACATATTGAATGCTTTGATAACTCCAACATTCAAGGCACCAATCCTGTAGCAGCGATGGTTTGTTATAAAAACGGACGCCCGTCAAAAAAAGATTACAGACATTTTAATATTAAAACTGTAACAGGTCCGAATGATTTTGCTTCCATGTATGAAATTGTTTACAGGCGCTATAAGCGCATGCAGGAAGAAGACACCCCATTCCCTACCCTGATCATTATTGATGGTGGTAAAGGTCAGCTATCCTTTGCCTGCCAGGCCTTAAAAGATTTAGGCGTATACGGGCAAATCCCGATCATAAGTATTGCTAAAAATCTGGAAGAATTATTTTTTCCGGGGGATAATGATCCGCTGTATTTAGATAAAAAATCGGAATCATTAAAATTGATCCAGCAGATCCGTGATGACACGCACAACTTCGCGATTACATTTCACCGGCAAAAGCGAAGCAAAGACACGATGCTTAAATCTCAGTTTGAAGAGCTGAAAGGTGTTGGCCCTGCAACACGTAAAAAACTTGTCGCGCATTTTAAAACATTCAAGAAAGTTAAAGAAGCCAGCCTCGCAGAGCTTACATCTGTAATTGGTGTGGCAAAGGCTACATCCCTTTGGGAAACCTTCCAGACAGAGAAAGAAAATCCTGGCACTTAAATATCTTCTTTTGTTAATTATAATTTTTACCTGAATAATTAAATTCTAGTTAAATATTTAAAGCAAATAAAAACATTCCATGTAACCGGATACTTTTTTAGAGTATCTTTACTATCATTCGTTTAAATTTTCTGATATGAGCACTACATCTGCATCCGGCTCAAAACCTGAGTTAGATATACTGAAATTTTTTGCTATTATTCTAATCACAAATTCGCACATCAATCACCTCTACCCTATTCATAATATGGGTACCGGCGGCAGCCTTGGCAATACAATTTTTTTCCTGGTATCATCTATCGGACTTACATTGAGCTTGAACAAAAGATGCGTCCCCTTTGGCTCCTGGTTTTATAAGCGGGCATCACGTACTTATCTGATTACGTGGGTTGCAACAATCATCTTTCTGTTAATCGGCTATTATTCTATTCAATTAAACTTTGCTGACATATTCGCGCAGTTTATTTATCCTACCGGATATTGGTTTATTCCAGCCATCACCTTATTCTATATTCCTACTTATTTCGTCATTACCAATTATTCAGAGAAAGTATTTTTATATACTTCTGCCTTTATCATGCTGGTTTACTTTGGCACCTACTTTTCACTTATGGATATCCATTCCTGGACAGTAGAATCAAAGTCTTTATTCAAATGGATCTTCTATCTTGAAGTAATGATACTGGGTGTATACGTGGCAAACAATTATGAAAAATATGCATACACAGGAAAAATGGATATTGCGATATTCTTTCTGTTAACGCTATTCTTCTTTGGCTTCAAGTTCGCAACCACAAAATACAATGTACTTATGCCTTTGCAATTTTTATTGCAATTGGTAACAATTCCCTGGGTGATTTACTTTTTAAAAATAACAAGATCGCAGGCAATACACCAGGCACTGACCAACTGGAAGTATTTAAGCATAACCATTATCTTTATTTCTTCCATTACGTTAGAAATTTATTTATTACAAAGCTTCTTCTACAATATGGACTTTGTTAAAAGACAAATATTCCCGCTTAATATTGTTCTCTTCTCCATCCTGCTAACACTGGCGGCCTGGGCATTATCAAAGGCATTTGGCATGGTCTATTCAAAAAAATAATTGTTCAGATCGCATCATATACCTTTCGTACGATTTTACTCCACTCATAATTTTCAGATTTGCTCAATGCTTTTTCAGATTCGATTTTGAGTAACTCTGAATTGTTTGAGTAGTCTGCTAACAGCGTTGCAATGTTTGTCGTGATCTGATCAATCGTTTTATTTTGAACAGGTATAACGTTCTGCGTTTCTTTACCAACAAAAACCGGAGGCCCGCCTTTGTCCAGGCAAATAACCGGCAATGCGTGTGCCATCGCCTCAATCACCACAAAACCTCCGCTATCGTGCAGGCTTGGGAATAAAAAAACATGAGCTTTTCTATATTCTTCATACAAGTCCTTTTGCGGCAGTTTACTTATAAATTCTACCTTGTCTGATACGTTCAGGTCCGCGGCCAGCTTTACAAGTTCTGCTTTATATTTACCGCTTCCTACAATTTTAAAACGTATGGCCGGGTTTGATTTTACAGCCTTTGCGAAACTTTCCAACGCTATGTGAATGCCCTTCCAGTATAATAACTGCCCTGCATATAAAATAGTAAACGCTGTATGCTTTTCAATAGAAACACTTACTGCTTTATTAATTCCAATCGCCGGTGTAATCGATGTTTTGCTTTTATATTTTTCGGGAATTTTATCGAAGGTGTCGTTCGTTGCAGCAAAAATTCTGTAAGATTTTAAATATGCCCGATTAATGAATAGGTTCATCGAATTGATGGTATTAATACACGTACGCATACGTTCCAGCAGCCTTGGTATAAAGGGCAACGTGGCAGTAAGATTTGGTGAAGATTCTTCCCCACCTGCAATGGGCCCAAAGATAAACTTGCCTTTCAGTTTATATAAAAAGATCGGAAAACGATACGATACATACGTGATGTGCTGTACAATATCAAACGGCTCTTTGATGCGCTTTTTAATCATCAGATAAGCACCGGCCTGCCACAACGTATAGTAAAAATATATGCCCGTGATTTTTTTTGCTTTTAAAATTACAGATGGCAAATCGTAATAAATAAATTTCAGATTGGAAGGAATTGAAGCAGACTCCGTTTCTATGAATTCGCGGTTATCCTTGCGGGTAAGCACAGTAACTTCATGCCCAAGCTTCGCAATTTCTATTGCCCAGTTCCACCCTACTGCAGGTTCAGAACCATGATTAGGTCTGCATGCATACGCCGATAATAATACTTTCATTTAATATGGATTGTTAACATACATGCGGCATTCAAAAATTATTATTTTTAGCAACAACATTCAGGCATCTCAGCTTTAGAAATGTTGTATACGTAAATCCGTTTAGCGTCAGATTCTGCAACGTAACCCGATTATTTTCCAGCAATACATTTTTGCAGTCGTACAATGAAATAGCCGACCTGCTGGACTTGACAATAAAGCCGCTTATTTGTATCGCATTCCCGGAAATAGTAATATCTGTTGCCGGATTAGTATCGCTGCCTTGCACTTTAATAGCTTCCCGCACATGGTAAAAAGTTTTTTGTGCAGAATAGAACTTGTTTGCTGAAATCATAACCGAATGCTGAGTCCAGCCTGGCACTTCAAAAGGAAGCATCAATATGCCTGTACTGAAATCATTAAATATATTATTATCTATTTTTAAATAATTACATTCTACACGTATACCATAATTAGAACTTAACACCGCGCCATTTTTCATTGAACCCAATGGAATTGCCTGAAAAAATTTATTACCCTCAATAAAAGTAGAATCTTTTGAGGCCGGAAAAGTTTTTGGCGGCTGAATAATCAAATGTTCTTCACTGAAGTTCCTGGTTTCATTGGATATGATCTCCAGCCCATATGCTATTGCAATCACGAATCCATCCATCGCACGTTTTGTATGAGTCAACGCTACATTGCTGCCTGTATAACCATCGGCAACATTGTTTGATATTTTCACATTGTAACATTGTCCGTTGGCATTATCTGCCAGCCAAATATATACTGCAGGCGCCGAGCTGTCTTGTGCGTTATCATGTCCCCGCGGACTGGCAAATGTATTATTATAAATAAAGAGACCTTTTACACCTTGCGCAGATATGGCTGTACTGAAGCCTTCAAACCTGCAGTTTCTTACGGAGAAATTAATGATCGAATTTTCATTTGTACCCAACAACTGCAAGGCATTTGTTTGTTCCAGCGTTATGCCATGAGTATTCTCAAAAAATATATTTTCGATCGACACATTCAGGTTCTTATTAAAGATATAGAGCAAACAACCTTTAGGTTGAGAAGTTGTGATTTTAGTTCCGGCTTCTCCGTATATGCGGATCGTCTTTACACCCGACTGATCCATCAGTAAAATTTTATTGTAAGGAGAACCGAATTGTTCGCATTTGTAAGTACCAGCAGGAATAAATAAATCTTCTCCTATAAGTAATGCCCTGGCAATAGCAAGGTTCAGATAAGGAGCGTCGTCTTGTATACCATCACCTTTGGCACCTACAGACTTTGCATCAAGCGCTACAGATATCAGATGCAAAAGAAAAAATCCAAGCAACAATGAATATCTTTTCATAAACGTGTTATGTTTGGGTTGGGGTTAACACATACAATCACTTTTTCATATTCTTATTATCCTGCTCGATCTGCCATAAATTGGCCCAAACATTAAATCTATAATTTGCATACAGTACGCAAAGTATAAGGCCATTTACACCATCCAGCATGGCACGTTGATATAGGTATTTTTTCAGAAACGTTTTCGTAGGATCCCACAATAGTTTGTAAACACTGAATGTGTCTCCATCTGCAAACATTTGCTTTGCCTCAATGAGTGCATACTTTGCATTTGTTTTTGCAACAAACTTCTCTATCGATGGATAAGCATCATGCCAGATAAAATATTTATCGCCGATCGAAATCATTTTTTTCGATGCAGGTTTTAAATGAATAAAGCCTTTGAAGATTTTCATATTCTCCTCTGTGAAATTATTCATGTACAAATCCTTTTTAAAGAACAAAGGACTGCTCTCCAGATAAAATCCACCGCGCTTAATGTAATTGGCGAAATAAAAATACAGCTTCCCGATTGCGATCAGATCTGCATCTGAAGTAGCAACCAACTCTTTTAATTTCAGGCTTAATTCTTCTGTAATATATTCATCTGCATCGAGTACTAAAATCCAGTCTCCGGTGGCATGTGAAATAGCATAATGCCTTGCTGGTTCTACAAAGCCTACCTTTTCATGATAAATAACTTTCGCACCAAGACTATTTGCAATGTTAACGGTATCATCATCGCTATACATATCACACACAACGATCTCGTCTGCAAATGTCAATACACTTTCAACACATTTTTTAATATGTGCTTCTTCATTAAACGTATTAATAACAACTGATATTTTTGCGTTTTTCATACTGCTATCAATAAACTTTATAATTATTCTTTCTAAGAATGATCAACGATACTACAACAATTGTCAATTCAATCATGTACAGCGACGCACAGGTTCCGTATGCATTAAAAACGGGCACAAGACTCATGCTAATAATGATATTCATAACGAAACCGATTGAATTGATCTTCAGGAAATGTTTATCCATTTTAAGATTTAGCATTACCTGGTAGCACAATATATTTACCAATGTTGATATAACTAATAATGGCGCCAGTGTTTGCAGAATAGCTACCGAGCTTTCGAATTTATCTCCGTATAAAATATCAATGATCAACCTGGATGCAACAATCAAACACCCGGAAACGGCCGCTACAGCAAGTAGTATTTTAGGGATAAGTTTCTTTACCGTCTGTAAACCGATCTCCGTTGATTCTTTAAATTTAGTTGCAAGGTGCGGATACAAAACCTGTGAAATGGGAAATAACGACAGACTTGCAATCACTGAATACACCTTCATAGACGCTGTATAATACCCAACTGTTTCATAGCTGGTAAGATATCCCAGCAAAACAATTGTTGAGGTTGTATTGAAGTTAACAATTACTATTGATATAAATAATAGAAAGTTTGATTTTATTTTATGCATACTTTCCCTGATCGGCAACCACCTGAAATTGACTTTAAACTTCATGTGGGCATAGATAAGTGTTGCTACTGCAGTCAAAAACATTGTCAAACCATTAATCAACTGGTATAAATTATAATCTGTAGCCTCTTTAATCAATAGGAAAATAAAGCCCATAGAAGCTACCCTGAATATCAAATTCGTGATGGTAAAAACGGTAAGTTTTTGCATTCCCTGAAACAACCAGGGCGAATAAAAAATTGCACTGATCACAGACGCATACGAAACATAATATAAAAATATATGACTCGAATATTTTTCAGAAGACAGTATAATAACAAAATATAAAAGGCTGGAAACCGTAAACAATAAAATTTTACTATTTATTACCTCATTGAAAATTGCACTTACTTTTTCCTTGTCTTCCCGAACTACTGATATTTCACGGGTTGCAGCGTAATCAAACCCATAATTAATGATCAAGGTAAAATACGTCAGGAAAGAAGTAGCAAAGTTTACCAGTCCCAAATTTTCAGGGCCTAATACACGGCTCACATACGGAATAACAAAAAGCGGGAACAACAAATTGATAGATTGAATTGCCGCTAAAGACAAAAACTGTTTAGATAGCTTATGACTTATTAAATCGACAATCCCTTTTGAAGATAATACCGACTTATATTTATTAATTAAGGTTTTAAGTCCCACAAAAAACTTTGTTAAATAATTTATTTACTTTTCAGTAATACTATGCTCATCTTCGACACGCTTGCTTATGTAGTTACAGTTCCTTTCTGTGATTTCTGTAAAAACTTGTCATATATTTCAAGAATGCTTTTCAAATTCTTTTCAGGGGTGAATGAATTTTTATAGCTCTCAAATGCATTCTGTCTTAATTTCACTTTGTCTGCAACCGAATCCAACGCGTCAATTGCCTGATTGAGGCCTGCTGCATTTGATGGATCAAACAAGAAGCCGTTATAACCATCCTTTATAAGTTCTGTAACCCCGCCCATTTTAGCACCTATTACCGGGGTAGCATGCGCAAATGCTTCCACAATGGTGCGACCAAATGGTTCGTGCCATTTAGACGGAAAGATTAATGCTTTCGCCCTGGATACTATTTTATACGAATCATTTAATGGCAGCTTTCCAAGATATTCAATATTGGAATGCATTTTACTGGCCTGAATGACTTCATCCTTTAACGGACCATCACCAATGATCAGTAATCTCTTTTTGTTTTTTTGAAAAGCATCCAATAAAATATCTATTCCTTTTTCTGTAGATATGCGTCCTAAATAAACATAATAATCTTCAGGCTCATATACCGGAGGCAAATCTGTAACAACAAAGTTATATTTGACATGCAGCTTGTCTGCTTTAAAGCCTCCTTTTTTTAATTGGTCTTTTACAAATTCACTTATGCAAATATAACCGTCAACCTTCGCATCCCATGTATTCAATATATTATGTACAGCAAGCATGCCTACTGTCACACTTGTTGCTCCTAAGCTTTCTCTGTAACATTTTTTCATCAAAGCCGGATAAGGAATCGTTTTCCCAACGCATTGCTCACATACCGCCCCATGAACATACATCAAACCATTCGGACATATTAAGCGGTAATTTCTTACCGTCATGATTATTTTTGTTCCTGCTTTTTGGGCTGCATAAAATATACTGGGAGAAAACAACGGGAAGAAATTCTGCACATGAATAATGTCATACTTATTCTCTTTTATTTTTTTCAGTAATAATTGATGATATTTTTTTGACCATACGGTATTAATCGCAAGGCCAATCATATTTTCATTTTCAATGCTGTCATTTGTAATGATCAATGTTTCCAGATCCAGTCCGCTGTCTTTCAACAATGCAGCTTCTGCATTCGTGGAAACATCCTCCCCGCCCATAATCTTATATCTATTATGTATCATCAAAACTTTCATACAAATGCCATTTTCATAAAATATACTTAGTTAAAATCGGGATTTATAAGCTGGAGTTTTCTTATTAAGAAGTTAACACTTTATTATAAATTTCCATAACAGAATCATAATTCATATTGGAAGTAAATTTTTTCTGATATGAATCAAATGCTCCCCGGCGCATCAATTCTGCATTTTCAAAGTTTTCAAATTTCGTAATGGTTTCCTGCAGAGCTGTTGCTTGATAAGGATCAAACAGAAAACCATTAACACCATCCTGAATCAATTCGCTGATACCTCCCAAGGCAGAACCTATCACAGGTGTGCCATGCGCAAAGGCTTCTGCAATTGTTCTTCCAAAAGGTTCATCTGATTGCGAAGGGGCAATCAGCGCTTTTGCTTTTGCTATTCTTCTATAGGTTTCTTCTAAGGGCAACTCTCCTGCAAATGTAATGTTGGCATTTCTACGGGCAAACGATTCAGCCATTTCGTTTAAAGGTCCGTCGCCTACAATCATCAACTCCTTTTTGTTTTCTTCGAACGTCTTTAACAATAATGGAAGCCCCTTTTGATCTGATGTTCTACCAACAAAAATATAGTATCCTTCAGAAGTAAATTCAGGAGCCACAGGACTCGTAACAAAGTTGTACTTTACATGCAACTTGCCTGAGTCAAAACCGCTTTTAATCAACTGCTGTTTTACAAATGCACTGATGCAGATATAGCCATCTACTTTATTGCTCCAGGTGTTTAATATATTATGTACACCCAACATGCCAACAATAGCAGTAGTAGCACCCATATCGTCCCGATAACATTTTTTCATGATGGCAGGATATGGAATAGTCTTGCCAACACAATCCCTGCAGATTTTTCCATGTACATACATCAAACCATTCGGACAAATCAATCTGTAATTGCGAATTGTCATGACAATTTTTGTTCCTGCCTTCTTTGCTGCATAAAAAATGCTGGGTGAAAACAACGGAAAAAAATTCTGCACATGGATAATATCGTACTTATTCTCTTTTATCTTATCCAGTAATAATTGATGATACTTCTTAGACCAAATGGTATTGATCGCCAGATTGATTTTATTTTCATTTTCAATACTGTCATTTGTAATGATCCATTTCTCTATGTCTATACCGCCGCTTTTCAGCATTTCAGCTTCAACGTTGGTAGACACATCTTCCCCCCCTGTGATCTTATATCTATTATGTATCATCAAAACCTTCATACAGACATTCAGGGCTTATTTTGCAGATTTATCAGCAGATAATACATGATTATATATTTCCATGATCCGATCATAATTATAATCAGAGGTAAATTTTTTCTGGTATGAATCAAATGCATTCCTTCTCATTACATTCGGTTCTGAAGTATGTTCAAATCTGGCGATGGTATTTAACAGATCTGCATCTTTATAAGGATCAAACAGAAATCCATTGACACCTTCCTGGATCAATTCACTGATACCACCCAGATCAGAACCTAGCACAGGAGTTCCGTGTGCAAAAGCTTCTGCTATAGTCCGGCCAAATGGTTCGTGTGATTGTGATGGTAAAATCAATGCCTTTGCTCCTGCAATTTTTTTATAGGTTTCCTCAAGAGATAACTTACCTACATAATGAATGTTACTGTTGCGTCGGGCATATTCTTCAACCAAATCATTTAAAGGCCCATCGCCAACAATCATAAGTTTTTTGTCACTATTCTCAAAAGTATTCAGTAATAATGGAAGCCCCTTCTGGTCTGAAGTACGCCCAACAAAAATGTAATAATCGCCGGCAACAAAATGAGGCTCAACAATGCTTGAAACAAAATTATGTTTAACATGCAATTGCTCATTTTTAAAGCCAACATCTACCAATTGTTTTTTCAGGAAATCTGAAATGCAGACAATACCATCAATCTTATTTTTCCAGGTCTGAATAATATTGTGTACACTCAACATAGCCACAGTAGCAGCCGTCGCAGAAAAACTTCCTCTATAACATTTTTTAAAAAGTGCGGGATAGGGGATCGCTTTGCCAACGCATGCTGAACAGATTTCATTGTTTATATACATCAGCGCATTCGGGCAGATCAACCGATAATTGTGTGCTGTCATGATTACCTTTGCCCCGGCTTTTCTTGCGGCATAAAATATACTCGGAGAAAGTAAGGGGAAAAAGTTATGTACGTGCACGATTTCGAATTTTTCTCTTTTTATTTTATCGAGCAGCTCTTTATAATATTTCTTAGACCAGACAGTATCTACAGCTAAACGAACGTTATTTATATCGTCATCAATTGAATCATTGGAAACATGAAACAACTCTACTTCATTGCCATGTTTTCGGAGCAATTCAACCTCCTCTAAAGTCTGAATATCCTCTCCTCCTAAAATCTTATACTTATTATGTATAATCAATATTTTCATACACGAAGTTGTAAAAGAGTTTTGAAAAATGTTTCGGGAGAATAAGTTTCAAAAAAACGCTGAAAGTTTTCTGAAGAAAAATCCTTGTTAAGAATCTCTACCAATGCTTTCGAAATTTCTGTTTCACTTTTAGGGTCACAGGTAATTCCTAAGCCATTTTTTTCGATTAGTTCTTTCAACAAGCCTACGTTAGCGCCTATAACTTTTTTATTATGCAAGGCTGCACGTCCCAACAATCCACTAGATCCGTAAAAGTCTTTATAGATCAACAAACAAACAGTTGCGCTATGGAAATAGTTGTCCATTTCTTCGTCTGTAACAAAGCCAGACTTTATAGTAATTCTTTTATCTCTATGAATGCCTGGCAGATTGTTTACAAGGTCGTGCAAGTAGGTTAAATAAGATTGTTCCGCATGCCCTACAATCAAAAGCTCAGCTTTGGTAGTAAAATTTGTTGCAGCAAAAGCATTTACGATCGTGGTTATATTTTTACGCTCATTCATCGAGCCGAAAATTAAAAACTTAACAACACCATCTTCTTCATAAGATTTAAGTGAAGATGGGTATGAAAAGATCGGGTCCTGTAAAAATTTAAATTGATTCGTGTTATGAAATTTGTTTAGAAACTTCACTCCTTCTTCATCATTCAAAATGAATACATTCTCAACATTCTTTTTAGATATAAGAAATTTTTCGGCAATGATTTTTTTAAATCGTTGAATGCGGCTTGCCAGCTTAGATTTAAACGTATCAGAAGAATGTGTGATCCGGTGATGCGGTCTGAATAAAACCCCTGAAAGCTTGAATGAAAAGGCAGACCTGAATATCGGAAACTGATATTGATCCAGATCCATGAAAATTAAATGGTCGACATTAAGCTCATTAGCAATTGTTACAGCTTTTTTAAAAAGTCTGATTTTATCCTTCATGCTTACGTTACTCCAGCAATTATCATTCAGGAAATGTACATCATCTTTTAGTATATCAGGGAAGCTCAGAAAATCTTTTGCTTCTTCATTATATAAAAAAGTATACCTTCGATCGGTGCTGCCTTTGATCTTAGCAATACCATTAATGATGTATTGGTTGTACCCAATATAATGACCTTTTTTTTGAATATTTAAATCGCAAATTAAATAGTGTGTCATAATACGCTACCTATAATATTTCTTTTACGAAATGTTCAATTCTTTTACTCCATAATTGTTGCTGCCCGATTTTATAAGCATTCAACGAATACTGATGATATTTTTCAGGATCAGAAATTATAGTTCGAATACCTGTTGCCAGTTTCTGTGCATAGCTTGTTTCTCTTCGTTCAACAGGTACACGTATTCCAGCTGTTACCGGCACCTGCTCTTTCATGCCCTGATGATCCAGCGTTACAACAGGAAGACTGTATGCCATGCATTCAAATACCTGCATCGGGCATGAATCAATTAAACTTGGGAACAATAAAAGATGAGCCTTTGAAAAGATATCTTTCAATGTATCATAAGAGACTTTGCCTGTAAAAGTTGTTTTCGACTGAAGGTTATACGTCGAAATTAACTCCTGAGATGCCTGCATTAACGGACCATCACCCACTATGAAAAAATGAAAATCCATGTCTGCAGGTAATGCAGCTACAGCCTCAATGGTAAGATTAAGGCCTTTTCTCGGAATAATGCTTCCGATCCATAAAATATTAACAACTCCGTCTATTTCCCTTTCAATAAAGTCCATGCGAAAATTTTCCGGTAGCCCCGCGTCAAACATGCGGATCAGGTTTGCAGAAGAATACTTTCTTACAATAGCTGCAGCAATGTCATTCGAAACCAATATGCGATCCGAACTGTTAATAGAAGCTGCTACTGTAGGATTAATAAAAGACAAAAAACCTGCGATCTTATATTTTACAGCTTCAAGATAATAATCACGCCCAAGATATTTTTTCAATGACTTGTCAGGCAATTCTCCTCCGCCCAATGGCCCTATAACAAGCTTTAGTTTTGTATTATATACAGGTGTGCCAAATTTAATAGAGCTGAAAGTGACATGGTGCACATGATCAAATTCGTATTTCGCAATTAGTTGCTTTACTCTCTTTCTTGCTTTAATCAGCCAGAGATAGTAATGCAGATACTCACCCACAATCGGTATCTTTTTCGTGTTGCGTGCAATATTGTATCCTGAAAAATGGAATATCAAATTCGAAAAATTATTTTCCTTACAGAATTTTTCAATCTGCGCTACATACCTATCAGATGTTACACAATGTATGGTGTACCCATTCTGAATATAGCCCATCAGCCAGCTCCAGCCATTTCCAGGCTCAGACCCTCTATTTGGGCAACACGTATAAGCAGAAATTAAAACTGTCTTCAAAAGGTTTAATTTTTATATTGTAATAAGCCTTCGTTGCTTACATAAGCAATATCAGGCAGATTAGACATGGCTTTGAACAATTCCTCCAATTCGTTCCACAAATTAAATTCTTCTATCTCCCATGAATGCCCCCACAAATGAAAGCAGCCTCCATGTATTTGAATATGCTCTAAATAATATTCAAGATTCTTCCGTAATGATCCGGAACTGCCTGACTTGAGATACAAAAGCAAAGATTGAATTTTAAATCGTTTCGCCAGGTGTTTGTAATACGTAAATGATGAATGATTGTAAACCTGCATGGTAGTGGGAATTACATAGTCTTTGGTATCAAACCACGGATTCAATAATTCTGTTGTACGTATGATTTTAAACCCAGTATTAAATGCATACTCCGTTGCAGGCTGATTGATCACGCCGCCGGGGAAACAAAATGACATTGGATTCTTTCCTAATAAATCTGATAACCATAAATAACACCCTTCAATTTCTGCTTTAAATATTTTTTCTGAAATTGTATTCATCCGGGCATGATTCATGGTATGCCCGCCGATTTCAAATCTTTTCGACAACTCAATTACTTCCTTTTCATTCATAACTGCATGCTCATCATTAGCTGCAGGTATATAAAACGTAGCGGCCAGATTATACTTATCAAGCAAGTCTGCCAAACGAAAGTCCTTTATATGTCCGTCATCCCAACTTGTCGTAATCAATTTCATATTTCTATGCTACAATTATATTACTGAGATGTTTCTTCTTTAAGTACTGGTACATCCTGCTCTTGTTTCATCAACTTGAGCGAATAACCAGCTAAAAGAAATATAAGCGAATATTGAAAACTGAAATACGGATTGTTCTCTATAAACATCAACAATAGTTCTGTAAAAAGGAATGTTGAAATAAAAAGCACCAGCCTATTATTTCCATTCCAGAAAATGCCTTTTACAAAGGCATAAAAGATTGGGGCGATATATAAGAAATACCAGAAGAAGCCGCCCTTAAGTAACAGCTGTAGAAAGCCTACTTCCACAGAAAATCTTTCATAATGATCTGCATATGTTTGGAAATGGATTAGGATCATCAAAAAATATTCGCTGAAATACGTTCCAAGAAACCCTTTTCCAAAAATAAATTCACTGCCCTGCAAGTCGCCAAATACCTCGGTCCATAAAAAGCCTCTGGTATCTACATCATCAAAACTTTTTACACCAATAATATCTTTGAATAAAAATAAAATATCACCCAGGTTGGCAATGAAATGGTATAAACAAAATCCTGTTACCAATATCACAATCACTTTTAAAAAATTCATTTTCTTGCAAATACTAAATGCAATATATAATCCAACGAATAGAAGAATTCTCATGGCAATGATCCTGTAGTCAGATAGGTTACTGAAATAAAGCCCTCCTATCAATAATCCCCAGCTGAACACCACATAGCGCTTCAAATAGAGTGAGATAAAGAAAAACGGTATAAATGCATTTGCACACACATAACCCTGGTAATATTTTACTTTACCAAATACCGGCAATAATAAAACCAATACAAAAACAAATAATACAACCTGAAGCGATTTATAGATCGGCATGATATCGTCCATATTCGCGCCCACTACAAATAAAAAAATCGAGCCTACAGATAGCAGACTATATGGATTGTTGAGCAACGTTACCCAATTCAGATTGGGGTTCATCAGATCCTTGATCAGCAAGGATGATATAAAGACAAATAATACGGGTACATAGAACTGATAAAAGACAGGCATTTTAAATGAATCAATACCTGAAGTACTTGCCGTGTATACATTAAAAATTTCATACATGGCATAATATATAAATATGGAGAACAAGACTCTCTTATATAGATATAATGTTGGATCATCATAAAAGAAATTTGCCAGAAAGATCAGGAATAAAATCTTTGCCGACGTATCTTTTAAAAATGAAAACTGCTTCATAAACTACAAAGATTATTGCCAGATTTTTTTTGTGCTATTCGAATTCATAATGACTGCATATTGAATTCGCCATAATATAAAACCTATTACTACCCAAAATATATTGAGGAGTAAGATACCTGTTAAACCAAGCTTTAAATGTTTAGCTAAGAAATACGCAAGCGGTACTTGCAGTACAATTGTTACTGCGCTATAAACAGCCTGCAGATTAACCCTGCCTACCCCATTGATAAATGAAACATAGCTTTCTTTAAAGGTGCCTATACCAACAAAAATCATCAGGAGTAAATTAACTTCGAAAGGTATTTTGATATCATCTCCTATCCAATAAAAGTAGATTTGATCGCTCAATAAGAACATCAACACCAGAGGTATACAAAGAGCAAAATTCAACTTGTTACTTTTTGATACAGCAGATCGTATCCAATTGTAATCTTTTAATGTGTATGCGTCTGTATAGGCTGGCCAAAGCGGTATCATGATCATGTATTGAAATATCGTAATAATACTGAATAGCCTGTAAGCAATATTGTAATAGGTGACATTTTGATTATCTACCAGATGAGCGATCAATATATTGTTTGACATCAGTATGGCGATTACTGAAATTTCGATAATGAAAAATTTTGCACTTACTCCAAAAACATTTTTAAAGTGCTTTTTAGAAGCAAACACCATCTTCGGTTGAATATCTTTAAAGATACCTAAATACAGAACCAGTGTGGCGATCAATAAAACTATGGGATATGTAAAACTCAAGACGCAGCACAAGAAGATAAACTTACTGCTGAACATATCTCCCATAAGTACAATGCATATAAGTGCTATCAGATTTCCGGCAACTTGTATACTACTTAGAACAAAATGTTTTTGTTTGGATTTCAATACATGATTGATCGGTTTAAGCAAAAAAGAAAAACAGAAAGAAACATACATCAAATAGATAGCCGTACGGAGTTCCGCTTTATTAATGGTGGTATTGAAAACTACATTCCAGTCAATAAAATTGCTTGCCACAAAAAAGATTAAACTAAGTGGCAATATTATTACAGCTAAAAAATAATACGTTGTCGATAAATAGATCCTGGCTGACTGTATGTCATTTTTTGCAAAAGATTCAGTAAGCTTATTGGTTAAGCCGCTTGATAATCCAAAGTCAAATAAATTAAACCACACAATAACTGAAGATAATGTTAACCATACACCATAGGTACTGGCTTCGGTATATTTTAATGAAACAGGAATCAGTGTGAGTGTAATAGCCATACTGATCGCCTTTACAAAAAAAGATCCTAATACATTAATCAAAAGTTTTTTACTTCTCTCCTGTTTGGCAAGTTTATCAATTTGTACACCTAACAACTGAAGGAAATAAGTCATCTTGTATTATAATTATTTAAAATAAATCTTCTTCCTTTTTTAAATAGCAGAAAAGCGATGCTTCTATATATCTAAAAATTGGGTTTAACAGGCTTGTTCTCAACTCTTAATCAACCTTATTTTTTATCGGCAGAATTTTGAAAAGATTTTTTATGAAAATAATCATACCCATAGCCGTAACCGTAACCTTTCAAGTATCCTCTTGTTTTTACCCCATTGAATACGATTTCCGCATTACTGACTTTACTTAAACGGTTATCTGCATTATCAAATTGGAATATAACTTTAGGTGTGTAAGCATGTCTCACAACATACAATGTTGAATCACTAAACTGTTCTAGAATTAAATCATCTGTTACCGGATCAATCGATGTGGTATCAATTAATATCTGATCAAAATTTGCTTCCAGATTCAATAAAAGATCCTGTATCCTGTTTGACGAAAATAACGATGCATGACCCGACTCTAATTGTCCGCATTTAATAATAGACAGATTATTAATTCCTGTTGAAGTAATTATCTGCTCTATTCCACACGCCTCTTTAAGATATTCTGAAATGCCTTTATTGTTACCTGTCTGAAAACTTTCTGAAAGTGTTTTGCTTTTAAAATCCAGGTCAATCATAACTACCCTCTTACCTGCTGCAGCCAATTCTTTCGCAAGATTTAAACACACAAACGTTTTTCCTTCGCCTGACTGACTGGATGCCACCAGAATTTTTTTCTTTGTATTATCTTTATTAAAGAGATTCAGGCCTGCTATGATCTGGTATAATTGCCATTTAAAGAAATCAATTTTGGCAACATCTGTTTCATTATTTTTTACCTGGCTAAGTTCAGCGATTGCAGCCGTACCTGTAAGAGATTCTATTTCTGAACGGAAAAGAACTTTGCTACTTATAAAGTCTTTCACAAAAACAACGCCGAATGCGATTACAAATGCTAAGAAAAACGCCACCGGAAAGACAATTGTTTTTTTAGGGCTTGAAGGTTTTATAGAGGACTCTGCAACATCCAGAATTCGGCTATCCGGTACCGTAGATGCATAAGACAAAGCAGTCTCTTCTTTCTTCTGAAGTAAAAAATCGTAGACGTTATTGATAATTGTTTTTTGTCTGCTTATCTCTAATAAATTTCTTTCCTTTTCAGGAATGGTTTGTAACGTTTCCGAATATTTTTTATTCGTAGCATTTAATTGGTCTCTACTGGCAACTAAATTTATCCGTTGAATTTGAATGCTTTCAATAATACTCAGGCGCAGTTGTACCAGTTCATTTGATAGTGCCGTTAGAACAGGGTTGTTGGTACCTGTTGTTGCCTTTAATCGTTCATACTCCAGTTCTGTAGTAGATAGTTTTGTTAATAACTGAGATAAAACAGGATCACTGATGCCAAGTGTAGAAGGAACAACTGTGCCAATTGATTTGCCAGAATTAACAAAACGTTGTACCCGATCAAGGACTGACAGTTGCATGTCTATCACTGCAGCTTGCTGATCATTCTCGCCAACGTTCTTTAAGAAAAGAGAGCTTTGCTCACTCAAGTTAATTGCTCCTTGCTCCGACCGGAATTGTTGGATTTGTTTTTCAATTGAATCAATGTCAGATTTAACATGCTGCAAGCGATCATCAACAAAGCTCATTGTATTGTCAGCCAACGCATTTTTATCATTGATGCCTGCACGATTATATGCACTGATCAATTCATTCAAAATATCTTCAGCTTTCTCTGGAACTTCATCCACAAATTGTAAGGAAACAACCGAAGATAACTTATTTACAGCTTTTACATTTAAGTTCTGAATCAACGAGCTTACTACCTTTTTGGTAGGTATCAATGAAAAATAAAGAGGGTTGGTTGTAGCCTGAACTAAGTTCGTATTTCGTTCAAATTTCAATTCTCCGTAAGGCAATTTGATCCATTCTCCTAAAGGGTACTTTTTTCCTTCAACATACACTTGCCTGTTTATGCTATCATAAGAAAAAGGCACTTCATTGGTTTCAATAATCTCATCCGGATTTTTTGCTCGGACTGAAACAGGCGACGTACAATATGCAGATAACGTTTTAATCTTACTCTTCATTAAGACTGGTGCATACAAACCCAAAGTCTTTACAACGTCTTTCATTAGCGTACGGGATTGCATTACCTCTAATTCGTTTTCAACAATTTTCTTTGTTCCGAAAACATTCAAATCCTCGATCATTCGGGATTCATCATATCCCTTTTTCTCATCCTTTACTAAAAGCACTGCAGTTGCTTCATATTTGGGTAGAGCCATACGCATATAGATGACAGCCCCAGCCATAAAAAAAACGATTAAACCAATCAATAATGGCCAATAAGGCAAAAACTTATACGTAATTATATGAAACAGATTATTTTCCTGAGCTTTGATATTTTTGTTGACTTGACTCATTTTATTTAAAAATAACGATAAGAGAAATTAATAATGACGTGCCGCTGAATACAGCAGATAAATAGGTGCCAAGCGGTCTTGTTGTCGCCACCTTTGATCTTCTTGGCTCGACATAAATGATATCATTGGACTTTAAATAATAATACTCTGAATAAAATAAATCCGAAGAACTTAAATCCAGTCGTACTAATTTTTTCTCTCCTCCTTCTTCCCGGATCAATAATACATTGTTACGCTTTGCATAAATAGTCATGTCGCCAGCTAATGCAAGCGCTTCTAACAGAGTTATCTTTTCATTCGGTATGTTGTAAACCGAAGGTCTTTCAACCTCACCCATGATAGATACTTTGAAATTTAAAAAACGAACATTTACAATCGGGTCTACCAATAGTTTACGATTTAACAGTTGTGTCTTGATTGTATCCTCTAGCTGTTTTGTTGTTAAACCTTCAGCTTTAATCATCCCCAAAATCGGGAATTGAAGATTTCCATCGACGTCTATCAAGTAACCGAAAGATTGATTTATTGTTCCGGATACAGTTGCAGTATTTGAAGTCTTTCCAATTGAATTATTAAAGAGTTCTGATGCTGCTGCATTCAGACTGCTGACATTAACACTCATCAGATCGTTCTTTTTTATTACTGGCGTTTCCGGTTGTATATTAGACGCATATGAAACGTCACCAAGTTTTCTAAAATAAATCGAATGTTTAGTACTATTACAAGATGATGTAATTACAGCTAAAAATAAGACAAATACCGAAAGCCTATACATAGTGATTTTTTTATAGATTATTCCAATACAGTAAATATACTTTTTTTTATATTTACTATTACCTAAAATTAAGTCAATTATTGTAATTTATTAAGAAATAAAAATAATTTCATTTTCCTGCTTCTTGAATTTATTCTTTAGTACCAGACAAATTGTGCTGAATTTATTATTTTAAAAAAGCTAACCTATAATAAATCCAGTTTGTCCCCTAAAAACTATTGGATCTATAATTAAACTAAACAAGTATCAATA
>JAGKWN010000157.1 GCA_021151805.1 Cytophagaceae bacterium
GAATTAATTCAAGCCTTTTTGTTTTTTCAGGATAAGTTATTTTCAATTTATAACTCATAATTTATAATTCATAATTCTTTTAGAACGGCGCCGGTCCATCATCATCTCCGCCGAAGTCATTCACCTTACTACCCAACGTTTGTCCGCCAAAGAACTTATTCTGGTCGCCGCTCCAGTTGTTATCCATATCAATGAAGTCGCCGCCAAGATCCGCAAACTTCGTAAACTTACCAATATATTTCAGCTTCACTGTCTCCAGCGATCCGTTACGGTGTTTCGCAATAATTACTTCGCCGGTACCCGCTGTAGGGTTTCCTTCCTCATCCTGTTCAATCTTATAGTATTCCGGACGGTACAGGAACATAACGATATCGGCATCCTGTTCGATCGCACCAGATTCACGCAAATCTGAAAGCTGCGGACGTTTATCACCACCACGGGATTCAACCGCACGACTCAACTGAGACAGTGCAATCACCGGTACTTCCAGCTCTTTTGCCAAACCTTTCAATGCTCTGGAGATCGCAGAAATCTCCTGCTCACGGTTACCACCGCCTCCTTTGTTACTGGTATCGGCCGACATCAGCTGCAAGTAATCAATAATGATCATTTGGATATCATTACGCGATTTCAAACGACGTGCCTTGGTTCTCAACTCACGGATTGATAAACCCGGAGTATCATCAATGTATATTGGTGCAGAGGTCAACGGAGAAATCTTAGAGTGGAGCTGTTGCCACTCATACTCTTCCAGTTTCCCAGTTTTGATTTTATAACTATCCAGTTCAGCTTCCGATGCAATCAAACGATTCACCAGCTGAACCGCAGACATCTCCAATGAAAATAAGGCAATCGGCTTTTTAAAATCTACTGCTGCATTACGCATGGCAGACAAGACAAAGGCTGTCTTTCCCATACCCGGACGGGCAGCAATAATAACCAAATCACTTTTCTGAAAGCCGGAAGTAACCCGATCCAGATCCGCTAAACCACTAGGCACACCGGTTAAGCCGTCTGCCTGGTCTTTCTTTTCCGCAAGTTCTTTCAATGCCTGTCCGATAAGGCTTCGCATTTCCGAATAATTTTTACGAATGTTTGATTCAGAAACTTCGTATAGATCTTTTTCAGTTTTATCCAACAGTTCAAAAACGTCTGTTGTATCTTCATAGGCATCCTTATGAATCTTGGAAGCAATAGTGATCAGGTTACGCTTGATCGATTGTTCTGAAACAATACGCGCGTGAAATTCAATATTAGCTGCCGAACTGACTTTTGTAGTCAATTCAGTGATGTAATATGCACCGCCTACAAATTCCAGCTCTGCTTTTGAACGCAGATGATTCACAACCGTGATCAAATCAACCGGTTCAGAACGGTCAAACAATTCCAGAACTGCCAGGTATATTTTCTGATGCGCTTCTTTATAAAAGCTTTCAGGTTTTAAAATATCAATCACTGACGTAAGGGCATCTCTTTCCAATAAGAGTGCACCTAGTACAGCTTCTTCAACTTCCAATGCCTGGGGCGGCAATTTTCCCATTGACGATAGCAAATCGGTTGCTATCGTATTTTTAGCTACAAATCCGGTAGACTTCGTTCTCGATTTTCCAAACTCCATACTCCAAATATAGTTCTAATTCTTAAGCAAAACGGGCAGCAAATTATGAGACTCCTCACAACTTATTAGTCCACTTACCCACAGACTTTCAACACATCTGCACATTACGTAAACATTAGCCTGAGATTAAAATTCAGTTATTCCCGGCATACTTATCAACACACGTCATTTTCCTTTATCCACTTTGATTATTTTATCACGATTTCTTCTATTTTTGTTTGATTACTATTCATAAAATGGCAAATAAAAGAGTTCATTTCATTGCTATCGGAGGCGCAGTCATGCACAATCTGGCATTAGCATTACATCATAAAGGATATCACGTTAGCGGTTCTGACGACGAAATTTTCGAGCCCTCCAAAACACGATTAGCTGCATACAATCTTTTACCGGCCGAAATGGGTTGGTTTCCTGAAAAAATAACTACTGATCTTGAAGCTGTCATTCTGGGTATGCATGCCCGTAATGACAACCCGGAGCTGCAAAAAGCAAAGGAACTTGGCCTTAAAATCTATTCATTCCCGGAATACATTTACGAACAGTCAAAAGACAAACAACGCATTGTGATTGCCGGCAGTCATGGTAAAACAACCATTACTTCGATGATCATGCACGTTCTGAAAACACACAAGCGTAAGTTTGATTACCTGGTAGGTGCAAAGTTGGAAGGCTTTGATACGATGGTACAAATCACAGATGATGCACCGATCATCATCATTGAAGGTGATGAGTATTTAACATCACCGCTTGACCTGACACCTAAATTCCTGCATTACCATCACCACATTGGTTTGATCAGCGGGGTGGCCTGGGATCACATCAACGTATACCCTACGTTCGAAGAATATGTAAAACAATTTGATGCGTTTGCAGACTCTACCCCGAAAGGTGGAATTTTAATTTACAGTGCTTCAGATGACCTTGCAACACTAATTGGCGACAAGCCAAGACCAGATGTTCAATCCATTCCGTATTCAACACCGAAGCACGAAATCATTAATGGTATCACCTACTTACTGGCAGATAAAGAAAAAGTAGAACTTGAAGTTTTTGGTAAGCACAATCTGAAAAATATCAATGCTGCTAAAAATGTTTGTTTAAAGATTGGCATTACAGAAGCCATGTTCCACGATGCGATCAAAACATTCAAAGGCGCTGCGAACCGCCTGGAAATTCTGGGCAGAGGTAAAAATAATGTAGTGTTCAAAGATTTTGCACACGCGCCATCCAAGCTGAAAGCCACGTCAAAGGCAGTAAAGAAGCAATTCGCAGACCGTAAACTGGTCGGTGTACTTGAACTGCACACGTTCAGCAGTCTGAATAAAGATTTTCTTTCTCAATACAAAGACACGTACAAAGCACCGGACGAACCGATCGTTTACTTCAATCCGGAAACCGTTAAACACAAGCGTCTGGAAGAAATCACAGAGCAGGATATCATTGCAGCCTTCGACAATCCTAAATTGAAGGTATTTACAGATAGCAAAAAGCTTGAAGCATTTCTCTTTGCACACGACTGGAAGCAAAGCAATTTACTTCTTATGAGCTCCGGAAATTTCGGCGGCATCGACTTAAAACAATTAACTACACACGTTCTGAATCAAAACGCATAATGACTACAGATCAACTTCCCTTATTCGATGCTGGCAATGCTTTTAAGATGAAGCTTAATAAACCAATAGCATTCTTTGATCTGGAAACTACAGGTGTAAATATTTCTACCGACCGCATCATTGAAATTTGTATTGTGCGCGTTTCACCGCCGGATGAAAAGGTAGAAGTCAAAACATTTCGCGTAAATCCCGGTATACCTATCCCCGATCAATCAAGCGCCATACACGGCATCTATGATAAAGATGTTGCTGACAAGCCATTATTCCCCGAGATTGCACAGCAGGTCAATCAGTTTATGAAAGATTGTGATCTGGGTGGTTTTAACAGCATACGTTTTGACATTCCTCTATTGATAGAAGAGTTTTTCCGCGCAGGAATTGAATTTGACATCACCAAAAGAAAGCTGATTGATTCGCAACGTATTTTCCATTTAATGGAACCGCGTACGCTTGGCGCTGCTTATAAATTCTACTGCAACAAAGATCTTGAGAACGCACACAGTGCCGAAGCAGATACACTGGCAACCTATTACATTTTAAAAGCACAGATTGAAAAATATGCCAATAAGCAAGTAAAAGATGCAGAAGGCAGAGTATCTGTACCAATCAAAAATGATATGCATGTATTGCATGAATTTTCTGTGGGCAATATGGTTGACCTTGCCGGACGTATGATCATGAGTGATAAAGGAGAAGAGCTTTTCAATTTCGGGAAGTACAAAGGCATGAAAGTGAAAGATACACTGGCAAAAGATCCTATGTATTATGACTGGATCATGAAAGGCGATTTTCCGCAGGACACCAAGAAAAAGCTTACCCAGATCAAATTAAAAAATTTTGGAGGCTTGAAATAATCTGCGTTTAAATGCTTTAAAGCCATATAAATTCAATCTTTTGAAAAGTCTCTGTTTGAATAAAAACTAACAGAGACTTTTTTTCGTTTAAGATGATAAGATTAAACAAGAAGGAGGTTGATTATGAAAAAGCACTTACTCCGTATTCTGGCCTTATTGTTATTTTCGATTGCAGGAGTACACGTTATGTTCCATGCATTTATGAAAGGTAATGTAAAAGAATTATTGCCTTTAAAAATTTCACCGCGTGCACCTACAGAAAATAATATCCCTGCCAACAAAAACAAGTATCCAATTCAACAGCTGAAAAGAATATATCTCTTTGAGCATATTCATAAGAGTGTTGAAAAAGGTAAAAAGGGTATAACATCGTAAGAATAGGAAACAAGTATTGTAAGAAATTGCAATACTTGTTTTTTTTTGCCCCATCCAAGACTACATACCAATCACATTTACAATCATTTACAAGCAAACCATCGATTCCCTACAAATACCTGTACACATTTTCATTTTTTGTTAGCTACTTCGCCATTAAAAATTTATTTTAGTAGAGACTATACAAGCCTGAGTTGGCCGTACCGTCAGTGTATATGATAAACTGATTGCTGTCGGGTTTGAAAAAATTTTTACGCGAAAGAATTTAGAATACGATGAAAGAGAAAAAAGGAATTGCCCTGATTGAGGATGACCCATGGCTGGAGCCATATGAAAATGAAATTCAGGATCGCATTATCCGATATAAACGTGCACTGAAAGAAATTAAAGAGCATTACGGAGACCTGTTAACTTTTGCTACCGGACATAAATATTATGGTATCAATTTCGATGAGGATGAGCGTGGCTGGTACTACAGAGAGTGGGCGCCGGAAGCATATGAAGTATATCTTACCGGTGATTTCAATGACTGGGACAGACGTTCACATCCGCTAACGCGTAATCAATTTGGTGTATGGGAAATTTTTCTTCCATACGATCTCTATCAAAAACGTTTCCTTCATAAAAGTAAAATCAAAGTACAGATCGTTGGTGCTAATGGCACGCACGATCGTATTCCCGCATACATTACCCGAGTGATTCAGGATACTGAAACAACAGACTTTTGCGGTCAGTTGTGGTTTCCGCAAAAACCATTCGAATGGACAGACCGTGATTTCAACCTTCGTAAGATCAAAAATCCGATCATCTATGAAGCGCACACAGGTATGGCGCAAGAAAAAGAAGGTGTAGGTACCTACCGCGAATTTGCAGATAAGATTGTACCGCGTATCCGCCAGATGGGTTATAACAGCATACAGCTGATGGCTGTAATGGAACACCCGTATTACGGATCATTCGGTTATCACGTATCTAACTTCTTCGCTCCTTCTTCCCGCTTCGGCACACCGGAAGATTTGAAATATCTAGTCGACCGTGCACATAAATTCGGTTTAGCGGTTATCATGGATGTGGTACACTCACATGCTGTTAAAAATTTATCTGAAGGCTTGAATGAATTTGATGGCAGCGATCATCAATACTTCCATCCCGGCGACCGCGGTAATCATCCGGGCTGGGATTCAAAATTATTTGACTACGGCAAGCTGGAAGTAAAACGTTTCCTGCTTTCAAACCTGCGCTACTGGCTGGAAGAGTTCCACTTCGACGGTTTCCGTTTTGATGGTGTTACTTCCATGCTGTATTTTGACCACGGCATGAAAGCTTTTGACAGTTATGATACGTATTTCAAAGGTGGTGTAGATTATGATGCTGTTACCTACTTACAGTTGGCCAATGAGGTTACACATAAATATTTGAAAGACTCCATTACTATTGCTGAAGATGTAAGCGGGATGCCCGGTTTATCACGCTCCATCAAAGATGGAGGCGTAGGATTTGATTATCGCCTGGCAATGGGTATTCCTGATTTCTGGATCAAGTACCTGAAACATCTGCAGGATGAACAATGGAACATTTATGAAATGTGGCATACATTAACCAACCGCCGCTTTAAGGAGAAAACCATTGCTTATGCTGAATCACACGACCAGGCCATGGTTGGCGACAAGACAATCGCATTCTGGCTGATGGATAAAGAAATGTATTTCCACATGCAGATCGATGACCCGAATCCGGTTATTGACCGTGGGATTGCAATCCATAAAATGCTTCGCCTGTTTACATTTGCGTTGGGCGGTGAAGGCTATCTGAATTTCATGGGCAATGAATTCGGGCATCCGGAATGGATTGATTTCCCGCGCGAAGGAAACGGCTGGAGTTATCAGTATGCGCGCAGACAGTGGTCGCTGGTTGATAATCCGCGTCTAAAATACCAATACCTGGGAGCGTTTGATGAAGCGATGATGCGTCTGGTACGCAAGAACAGATTGCTAGCATCTGAACCGGCACAACAATTGAATATGGACGACCACAACAAAGTAATTATTTTTGAACGCAATAATATGATCTTTGTCTTCAATTTTAGTGTGAGCAATTCCATCTTCGATTATCGTTTCAAATCCTTTGGGCCCGGCACATTTGAGATTGTATTAAACAGCGATGATACCCGTTTCGGCGGCCACAACCGCGTCGACGACACCATCGAGTATCATACCAATGAAGAAGGTCAATTGAGTATCTATACACCAAGCAGAAGTGTGCTAGTGTTTCAGAAAAAAGAAACGGTTTTATAATTA
>JAGKWN010000032.1 GCA_021151805.1 Cytophagaceae bacterium
GGTGTTCCCGCCAGAAACTCTATTAATATAATGAACTGAAAACAACGCGGGGCACCAACAACTATTGAATCTTAATAATTACCTTCAGTGTTGTTGGTGTTTCTGCGTAAACAAACATACTCTAACATATCATTTGCTCACGCAGAAACACCAACAACAGCTTAAATGATAAATTGAAGCAGTACTATTTACCAAGTCATCTTAATTGCATACATGCACAGACTTTCCTGATCAATTACAATACTGCTTTCTTTAACTCTCCACAATACCTGTTGCGCCTAAAGCCAGCTACGGCATATTACAAAAGCATTAAATACATAATACACTCCGCTCTATTCCACACAGCATAAAGATGCATGCATCATGAAAAACATTCTATCCCCGACATTGTTTTTATTCTGAAAAGAATCGATATTTATATATCAGCTGATTTTTATGTAGAATATTTTTACAATCAAAAAAGAAAGAACATGAATTTAAAAAGTATCCTTACCAGTGGGATCGTTACAGGCATAAGCATCATGGCAGTCGGTGGCGGCCTGGTACCCATTATCGGCAATCAGATGGAGGAAGTATTAAGAAACCGTTTACTGCCGCCTTTAAGTAATGGCGCCATGGCATATTTTGCCTTCTATTCGCTTGCCATAGGCATTGGGGCCATGGGCTTTTATGCACTGGTTAAATCCAGGGTACCATCAAAACCGAAAGCAATCCTTACAACAGCATGTCTGTTCTGGTTCTTTACATATTTTCTGGCAAATGCAGCGTTGGTTGCTTACGGCTTCATGCCATTGGGGCTAACAGTAATCGGTACTGCCTGGGGATTACTGGAATTACTTATAGGTATCACGGTGGGCTCTATGATTTACAAAGAGGAAAATGCCTGAATAATAAATACAGGTTCGTGATGTTCATCTAACATTTCATCAGCTATTCAGGACAAGGCAACCTGACTTTGGTGGAGGCTCCGCCGTAGCTCCCCCTGGTCTCCCCCCTATCTCCTCCCAGGGTCCTTCGGTGATTACTCTATTTTTGAAAGAAAAGACATGCAAATAAGGTGTTTTTGTTTACCAATGTTAACAGATTATTAAAAGATCGCACAATCATGCTGCATAGAAAAACTTACCGCATGATGTGAGGATCCAAACAGAATTGTATAACCAGATCAGGATTTAAACCACAACCTGTATAGCTGTTTCAGGACTAGACAAAGGATACCTCCCCCTGGTCTCCTACTACCTAAAGTGTAGGCAAAGCCATATATATTCCGCCTGTATTCCGGGTATGTTCCGCCTCTGTTCCAGGTATGTTCCGCCTCAGGAATTAATTTCGTTCTGGGAAAATGAAAAAATCATTAGTCAGGCACTTAAAAAATCAAGTTCTGCACTTGGTTTCAGTATACAAAGCTCTGCAAAAAATGAAATAAATGCCAGCAGTTAAACAGGATTTATTTTAACATAGACAGCTTATCCGTGGTGATAAACAAATCCATCACTTACAATCAGCCTGCCGCATTAAGACAGGTTGACCACTGTTGTTCTAACTTCTTCAATAAACGCAGCTCTCGTCAGCTCATTCAAACCTGCGGTAGAAATTGGTTTACCAAACGAAACGGTCACAGGTCCGCGCTTAATTGTGAAGCCGCCGCTTGGCCAGATCTTACCGGCACCGGATATTTTAACCGGCAATATATCTACGCCTGCTTTTTCAGCCATTACAAATGTACCAGCCTTGAACACACCGATCTGTTCATTCAGTGAGCGGGTGCCTTCCGGAAAAGTCATAACACTTTTACCTGCACGGATCAGCGAGCCCGCATTGATCATACTTTGCAGCGCTTTATCACGACTGCCGCGGTCGATAAAGATCATACCCATGGCATACATATACCAACCGATAAAAGGTACTTTCGCAATTTCCTTTTTCGCGACAAAATATACATTGAAAGGAAGTGTATAAAACAGAATCGGAATATCAATTACAGACTGGTGGTTGGATACAACGATATACGATTGTTTTCCCGCAGGAATATTTTCAAGCCCTTTAACCGTCAGCTTTATTCCTGCCATCCATAAGATCACCGGTGCCCATACGGTGCGAGCCATAGCAACACCCAGGTGTGTAGAAAACGTAAGAAAACGAACAAGAATGGAAGACGTAATACACAGGATAGACCAGATGATCATCCCAGTTAAACGAATGGAACTCATGATTTAATTTTTTAGGGTAATGATCAGCACACATTGGGGAAATACGTGTTGTTCACGTTCGGTTCCTGTAAATATCGGTATTTTTTTGAAGTTCCGGCAAAGGTATATGTTATCATTTTTAAATTGTACCGGAAATATTTCTTCTACTAAAAACAAAAAGCTGGTATCAAGCCAGCTTTTAAAAATCTTAAAACGTATTACATAAAACGTAACACCTACTTCACACATCTGAACCCTAAATGCTCCATGCCGGTATCCGGCGAGCTTTTCATACGACGCGCAACTCTATAACCTGTGCAATAACTTTCATTACATAGAAATGACCCACCACGAGTTACTCGTTTGGGAGAATAAGGTTCTTCGGGATCAAAACTTTTTTCCGGACCGGTTGGGTCAACAACACCTGAAGGAACATTATCTGCATCATAATGATCGTTCTTATACCAGTCAGCGCACCATTCCCACACATTGCCAGACATATCAAACAAACCATAGTTATTTGCCGCATAGGATTTAACCGGTGCTGCAGCATAATATTTATCTTTCAAATCATTCTGATAAGGAAACTTTCCCTGCCAGTAGTTTGCTTTAGGTTTGCCGCTCTCAACGGATTCATCGCCCCATGGATAAATTTTATTCACCAACCCGCCACGTGCAGCAAATTCCCATTCAGCTTCTGTAGGCAGACGTTTGCCGGCCCATTTGCAGTATGCCATCGCATCATCCCATGATACATGCGTAACAGGATAATTGTCTTTGCCATCAATGCTGCTGCCCGGCCCCTGCGGATGTTTCCAGTCGGCTCCGCGCTTCCATTCCCACCAGACAGAATAATCACTCAGATCTATTGCATGCAAGGTCGATTTAAATATCAATGAAGATGGCTGCAGTAAACTATCATGTGGTTTGGGTGTTCCGGGTGCAACCTGCTTTTTGATTTCTTCCCAGTCTACCGGACGTTCAGCGGTAGTGACATATCCCGTAGCCTCTACAAATTCTTTAAATTCTTTATTGGTAACTTCTGTAGCATCCATCCAGAATGCACCTACTGTAACTTTATGTTTCGGGTATTCATCCTTAGCAGCCTGATCATTATCTGCGCCCATCATAAACGTACCACCGGGAATACGCACCATGCCCAGATGATTTGTATCGCTGCGCTGCCTGATAGCACTTGCTGCAGCAACGGGTGTAAAGCGATCCGGAATGCCTGCATGACAGGACATGCTGTCTTTTGTCGCACCAGCTTTTTCTTTCGTTTCTCCGGCGCAGGATAATAAAAGTGCTGTAGCAACCAGAGCAATGGTGATTTTATAAATCATAAAAACTTGATATAATTATACAAAACGAATATACTTATTTTATCACAACTGTATGCCAAATGATTTCGCTATTTCATTTCTGGTCCTGATTATATTTTATGCTGTATCATTTTTCTTATAGCCATCAGGATTTTTGAGGCTAAGTATTTATACTGAACCCCTTCTTTCATCAAACATTCAGAGAATACTAAAAAACAGTATCGAGCTATTTAAACACCGATAAATAAATGCTCCACACATCACTAAGATTTAACTATTAGAGATACGATTCCAAAATTTCATGCATCATTAACGCATAATTAATTTTATAATTTGTTTCAAAGCAGAAAAAAAACGTTATTTTTATTTCTATGTATTACTGCTTTTAATTCAATATTTTATAACATTTCAATTCAACTCCTTATGAAAAAAATCAGAATTTTATTACTGCTATTCATGAGCATAACGGCTACAAGCTTTGCTCAAGATAAAAAGCCAAACATCCTGGTGATCTTTGGCGACGATATCGGTATTACCAATATCAGTAGCTATTCGCAGGGACTTATGGGTTATAATACACCCAACATTGACCGTATTGCTGATGAAGGCATTAAAATGATGCATTATTACGGGGAACAAAGCTGTACAGCCGGCAGATCCGCATTCCTTACGGGCCAACACATCATTCGTACTGGCTTAAGTAAAGTAGGTTTCCCGGGTGCACACATGGGTATGAGCCAACTGGATCCTTCCATTGGCGGCCTGCTTAAAAATTTAGGTTATGCAACCGGACAGTTCGGCAAGAACCACGTGGGCGACCGCAATGAGTCACTACCTACCGTTAATGGTTTTGATGAATTCTTTGGCAACCTGTATCACCTGAATGCAGAAGAAGAACCGGAATTGCCGGACTATCCGAAAGATCCTGCATACCTTGCAAAATACGGACCGCGTGGCGTGTTAAGATGTTATGCAAGCGACAAGGATGATCCTACGGTTGATCCGAGATTTGGTAAGATCGGAAAACAACGTATTGAAGATACAGGTCCGCTTACAAAAAAACGCATGGAAACCATCGACGATGAAACATCTGCTGCTGCAATTGATTTCATGAAAAGACAAAACCAAAGTGGAAAACCATTCTTCTGCTGGTTCAATTCAACCCGTATGCACCTTCGCACACACGTACGTGATAGCCATCGCGGTAAATACCCGCATGGCGACAGTGAATACCTGGATGGCATGATTGAGCACGATCTTACGATCGGTGAGATTCTGAAAGCATTGGATGAAATGGGTATTGCAGACAATACAATTGTTGTATATACTTCTGACAACGGTCCGCATATGAACACCTGGCCGGATGGTGCCATGACACATTTCCGTTCAGAAAAAAACAAACTGGGAAGGTGCATTCCGTGTCCCTTGTCTGGTACGCTGGCCTGGTCATATTTCTGCAGGCACCATCTCAAACGAACTGATGTCGCACAACGACTGGATCCCGACACTTTGCCACGCGGCAGGCGATACAAGTATTGTGAGCAAATTAAAGACTGGCTATACAGCGAATGGGATCAACTATAAAGTACATCTGGATGGTTATGATCAATATAATTTCCTGACTACAGCAAAAGGAAAGCTTGGTACCTACAACGGCGTAAAAAGTGCCCGTAATGATTTCTTCTATGCAAACGATGACGGACTGCTGGTATCATACAGACAGGGTGCTTATAAATATGTATTCTCTGAACAGCGTTCACAGGGTACGATGGAGGTATGGGCTGAACCTTTTACGACACTCCGCCTACAAAAAACATTCAATCTATACCAGGATCCTTTTGAAAGAGCCGATATTACGTCTAATACTTTCTGGGATTGGCAAATGGATCATGTAGGCAGTATGTATGGTGTCATGGAAAATGTTTTCAAATTTATGAAGACATTCGAGGAGTTCCCTCCTCGTTCTAGTCCACCAAGCTTCAACCCGGCCAATGTGATGGACGAATACCTGAAAGCCTCCAAGGCCATCAAACGTCTTGAAGAGCAATTCCCGATGTTGAAACAGGAAGCAGAGAAATCTACAGCAACACCTTCAACTCAGACAAAGAAGAAAAAATAACTTCTGAATATATTAAAATGAAAAGCTCCTGATCCGATTGTTATGACTCAGGAGCTTTTTTTGTTTTATAATAAATAAAGAACTTTAATTATTCTGGCTTCTCACACGATTGATGTAAGACTTGACTTTACTTCTGTAAAACAATAACCACAGTGTCGTTAAAACAAAGAGAGAAGTTAAATGAAAGGTCAGGCGCCAATTCCTTGATGATACATTAGGCTGTGAATGAGTACAATTCAGATCTGTTGCTCTACCCCACGCAATAAAAGCATCGGCCATTGGAAGTGTACCGAATAAATATTTTTTTCCATCCTCATCTGATGTTTTAAAACCAAATGCATGAATCGTTTTGTATTGTTCATTCGCAAGTACTGGTTCATCATACATAGACATGGTACCAATCATAACAATGGTTGCAGAAAAGCCTACACCTAAAATCACAGGGCCTGAATCTACATCACCCAAACCAAATATACCTTGCGGATATTCACGCATGGCCGGAAGCCCAAAACGAGTTGTTATAAAGCTTGTTTTGGCAAGATTAAACTGCTGCTTTCCGAATTCCTGGTCAATCTCCGCCAACATACGTAAACTCAATCCAATTGAGCATCCTCTTGTTCCTTCAATAATAGCACCTGTTTCAGCATCTATTTTATGCGGAATCATCTGTGTTTCCGGATCCAGATGTTTCTTTACCTTCGCTAACCATACATTAACTTCTGGTTTTAATTTCAGGTTATATAATTTATTATAATTGCTTACTGACGCCATTGCAACAAACATATCTGCAGGCCAGGCATGGCCATTATATGAATCTATGTATGGACTTTTGCTTAACTTAATGGCTGCAATAATTTCATTGCTTTGTTTCTCCAGTAAAGCTTCATAAAATTCATGTCCTTTAAATGTACGATCAACCTTAAGAATTTTTGACAGGAGATAATTTTTCCATCCGCTATAAAAAATACCGTATTCGGGTACAAGTTCAATCTGAAAATTAGAAGTAGCTTTTTCATTGTTGAGCTGATTGAATGCGTACAAGGCTTCTTCAACTGCTTTCTTTTTCAAACCCTTGTCTGAAGAATATGAAAGTGACAGTTCACACCAGCTCAGTCCATACAAAGCATGAATAAATACATAGCCTTCCGGAAAAAGATGCTGCATTCGATCACCCAGATTATTATGCTTTAATTCTTTTTCCAAAAAATTTAATTGTGCACGCACTTCTTTCTCCTGCTCAATTCTGGATTCCTCCTTTGAATGCAATGCAAGATTAACCCAAAGAATAAGAATAGTAAAAAATGAAAGAACAAAAAGAAGCAGGTATCGCATAGTATTGGTGCTCAAAATAAATATATTGATTTATCCAGCCAGATTTGAATCACTTCACAACACAATTCTCACAATACGTTTTTTTCAGATAATCATCGCTGAGTAATTGAAACGTACTTCCGCCATTAGTTGTTGAATTGAAAATTTTACAAAACCGTTGCTGGTTAATGTTCACGGCATTCAGCATGATTGCTCTGTACTCTGGTTTATCTGTATGCTTCGTATCAGCAATGGTTAAGCTGAGGTAATAGAACAACAGGTTTTCATTTACAGCCAGGCCATTCACTTTATTTTCAATCAATGCTTCCGCCCAGTCATATCGCGAATAGTTGCAAAAATACTGCGCAAGACTCAACATGTCTTCATCCGTCATATCCATATTATTGTAAATAGCTTTTATGCTTGTCATGCATTTATCTTTATTTACATAATCCTTTTTAGTCATATAGATATCTCCGCGGATGATATAATAATTCACCAGCATACGGTTGATCAATGATTGCGCAATACCGTATTTGCTTAAGCCGTAAATTTCCAGTTTAAATGCATCCGGTTCAATCGTAAGATTACCCTGGAGCCATACCCTGAATTTCATTACACAGATGTTGTAACGAATCCTCCCTTCCGTAGGGAAGAGTTTAACCAGCTCCTGGAGATCAAGCAATGCTGAGTAAGCATCCATATCCCGCATGTACATGTAGGAATTCTGATTATTCAATAAAATACTGTATTCCGTTTTCTTCGGAATTTCCATTTTATCAATATAGGTATCTGCATGCACAGAATTCTGTAAACGATCGAATATAGCCGTCTGCAGATCGAGAGACTTTTTAAGATCATGTTCACTTACAGAAGTATTGAACTGTGTAATCATCTGTTCGGGCGTGAGCAGATTGTAACTATTTTTCTTATCAACTTCTATAAACAGAATTGCCTTGCGGTGTTTTTTCAATATTGGTTCCAGTTCTGCCGCAATTGTTTTATCGGTAAGTTTTGCTTTTATTTCATCTTTACTTAGCAAAGCAAAATTCGCATACTTCGTCGTTTTAATATCTTTCAAAAATTCCACCCAGTTTTCAGATGCGTGAATATCCATTTTAATCGTAGACTTTTGATAGGCCTGTAAGCCGCCTACAATGCTTTGAGCTCGTTTCTCCTGCAGATCAATATTGGTCTGCTTGGCACCTTCAACAGATGAATACGCGCGAATGGTAATCGATTTTATTTCATATCCCGGCGTATTCAGCGAATCATACAATGACTTCATATCTGCTGCCGAATAATCTGATTTTCCTTTTTGGAAAGGAACGGTAAATTGAAATTCCTTCTTATACACCTTTTCATAAATAGTCCTTGCAGAATCCTTTGCAGATGCAAATACCAGCTTATCCAGATACACGCCCATATCTAAAAGTCCCCAGCCAAACGTTTCAACTACATGCGAAGTATTGTATTGACACAGATAATAATTCTGTATCAGAATCCAGTTTGCCTCAATCTCTTTCCCTCTTAATTTAGGAGGTACTTCACCCACTTTTACTACATAATTTCCATCAACGACTTTCCCGGTCAGTTTCATTTTAGACAGATAAACCGGAGGCAGCAGGGTTCCATAACATGCCCAGGAATCGCTTAGTGTATTTTCTCCATTACATACATACTGATCTTTGGATACAATATCTACCGCAACGCCATCCGACATCAGTTTAAATAGTTTTGCAAACCAGGCAGGATCGGTCATATAAAAATAAATATCGTATTGCTCATCTATATACACCGAAGCCTGTACCTCAATGGGCATCTGCTGGCGGACTGCAAGGCAGGCTGCACATTTCGTGGGGCGTGCATCACCCGGATTTTTTATGTCGAATGTATTAGTACTTTGAGCGAAAATATTACCGGAAAGAATAAATAAAAATAAGATTGTAAAGATTCTGTTTTTCATTGGGAGAAAATTAAATAGGGCTTATAAACAAATATAAGCCCTATTAATAATTATTATAAGAAAATTATCGCTTTATCTTTTTACATGCAGGTACGGATCGTATCCATTTAGTTCTTTTGGATATGCACCGGTACCATCATACGGACGTTTCTCCGGATGACATTTACATTCTTCTGAACAAGCACCCTGCATCTTTTCACCACAGGCTTCGCACATCGGCTCATGACGGTTACATACCGGGTTTGCACAGTTTACCATGCGATCGCTTAAGGTACCGCAAACATAGCATTTCGAAATAATACTTGGATTTACCTTGTTCACATCCGCAATCACACGCCCGTCGAACACATAGCACTTGCCTTCAAAATCTTCGCCGCCCTGTTCAATGCCATATTTAATAATACCACCGTGCAGCTGGTATACGTCTTCAAAGCCTTGTTCCAACAGAAACGCACTTGCCTTCTCGCACTTGATCCCCCCGGTACAATAGGTCAATACTTTCTTACCTTTCAGGTGATCCAGTTCTTTTATTTTTTCCGGAAAATCACGGAAGTTTTCCATGTCAATGGTAACAGCATTTTTAAAACGCCCTACCTGATGTTCGTAGTTTGAACGTACGTCCAACACCACCACATCATCACGGTCTTTCATCGCTTTGAATTCATCTGGTTCCAGATGTTTACCCGTACGCTTGGTAGGGTCAATATGCTTTAAAGAAGAGTGAACGATTTCAGGTTTTACACGCACATACAATTTCTGGAATGCATGCCCTTCATGTGCTTCAATTTTAAACTCCAGCGCTTCAAAACGCGGATCCGCCTTTACATATTCCATGTACTTACGGCAGCCTTCTTCCGTACCGGAAACAGTACCATTCAGCCCTTCTGAAGCGATGATGATACGGCCAAGCAAGCCAAATTCAAGACATTTAAGGTGGTGTTCTTCCCTGTAAGCATCAGGGTCTGCTATATGGGTATAGCAGTAATACAAGAGTATTTGATGATCTTTCATAATAATAACAGCGCTTAGTTTCAGTCTAAGTGTCCGTACAAAAGTACGAAATTATGAGTTATGAATTATAAATTATGAATGATTCTAATCATTTTGAGTAAGGGATTCATACAAAAAACATAAAAAAGCCATCAAAACCAGTGGTTATGACGGCTTCAATATCAAATTATGAATTCATAATTCATAACTCATAATTGATTATCCTTTCATTGACTGTGCCGGGTTTCCAAACACCGTTTCTTTATCTTTCACTGGTGCAATCACTACAGAACCCGCCCCTACGCGTGCATTTTTACCAACAGTAATGCCACCAATGATCACCGCTCCGGTACCAATGAAAGCACCTTTTTCAATCTTCGCGCCGGCATTGATCACAGCACCTGCACCTATCTGTACGAAGTCTTCAACCACCGCTTCGAAATCAATGATTGCGCCGGTATGGATAAGACAATGGCTTCCCACTTCTGCATTAGCACCTATCACAGCGGCACCATTAATAAAATTACCATGCCCGATCGAAGCTGAATGCGCGATAGAAGCCGTAGAATGAATCGCATTCACTGCCTGTGTCTGTCTGCGTTCATGCAGCATTTTTGTTAACCCTTCGCGTAGTTTGGGTTCATCACTTGCAATAAAAGCATCGCAGCTATTGCCTATTAATTTCAGATACGTATCATCGTCTGTTGAACCCAATACAGTAACGTTGTTTATTTCTGTTCCGTGCAGGGCTTTGGTATCATCCAGAAAACCATAAGCTACCATTCCATTGCTTTCAAATATTTCCAGTGCAGCTTTTCCTAATGAAGAAGCTCCGAAAATAATTACTGCATCTTTCTTTTCCATATTTCAGTATTTTCACAAAAATACATCATTTTTATTAAAAAGGCTGAACAGCGAAGAAGTATACTGTGAGTTACTCAAAAACAGTTTTTTACGTATACATTTGCATACCATTATATGAAGCATCTCAAGAGAAAACACTTATTTATACTAAGCAGCAGCTGGCTTATCGTCAACCTGCTCCTGTATTTTTTTATGGGTGTAAAGTATGCTATAGATACAACGCGGTTTGACAATGAAGCTTCGGCCTGGCTTGCCGGCACGTTTGAGACCAGTTATCATTTCTGGTACAGCGGCTACATCGCTATCCTTGCGATCTGCCGCTTATTGTTCTCTTCCATCTACCCTTCTGTTCTGCTTCAGTGTATCGTTTCATTAACTGCAACACTTTTGTTTTATACAGGTTTGTGCAGGATATTAAAAAATGAACGTACTGCCTTTATCGCCGCAGGGCTTACCATACTGTACTTGCCTATCCAGCAATGGAATATTTGCTTGCTTACAGAATCTTTTTTCATCAGCAGTATTTTATTATTTATATGGGCTTATTCTATTGAAGACACGCGAACGAAATGGACAATTTTATACATCATGTCTATTATTGCAACAACGCTCCGCCCCAACGGCGGCGTTTTACTACTAGCTCTTTTCATACTAACAGCCAGGAAAATTCTTACGAAGAAAAACAGCTTGTACATCTACACAACCGGCTTATTAGTATTGATTGGCATTCTTTTTCTTTTAAACCAGTCTACGGATGTTTTCTATAAGTTCCTGGCAGATTCGTTTGCTAAAGGAGAGATAATCTGCGGATATAACGGATGGACAATACCTATTGAAACGCCAGCATCAGTAAGTACTTCAGCAGGTAGTATTGTAAAAACATTCAACTTATTTATTGAGCAGCCGCTTAAAAGTATGCAGCTTGGTTGCTGTAGATTCGTAGCACTCTGGACAGATGTACGGATGTACTACAGCTCCCTACACAATATTTTTATTAGCCTGCTATTATTTCCAGCTTATCTGTTTGCCGGCATAGGTGTTGGATATTACCGCAAAATATATCCGGGCTTATTGCTCTTCACCCTTGTATATACCGGACTTAACAGTGTACTGATTATGATTACCTATGCAGACTGGGATGGTAGATTTCTTGCCCCGTTGCTACCGGTAATGTTTATCTGGTCTGCTTTAGGCATACAAAAAATGTGTTTGCGTTTTCAAATTTTTCAATAAGGCAATCTGTAGTTTTTACCTTTCCACCACTTGCGTCCTTCAAACCAGATATCTTTGAAAAAGTTCTGTGTTTTAAATGCGATTGAATGATTCTGATATTGAGGAAGAAGAACTTTATTCACTTTATACCCCTTTAGCTTGATCCACTTGCGTGAGCCTTTACCTTCAGCAGCATCAACCAATGAACCCAGATCAAGGACATGCGCTTCTACACCGGCATCCCACAAACGGGCATTGATGATATTGGAAGCCACGCCAGCAGATGGTAAAATCACATCTACTCTATGACTGTTCTTTACGATTTCCGGAAACCATTCATCCATTCGGTAGAAAGCATTCTTGTTGGGGATCTGAATATACACTTCCAGCGGACCATATAATTTCTCTACAACATCTCTGGCTGTGCTGCCAATAAACATGATGCGTTTACCGCGTACAAACTCATCCAAAAATTGCGTCATCACTTCCGGTTTAAATACAGACAGGTAATGAAACAGAATCTGATTTTCATACACCGATCCTTCTTCTTTCGGAAAGTGTTTTAAAATATACTTTTCCAGATCGAAATTATCTATGTACGGTGCAAACAAGCCATGAATCATGCCCGGCTCTACTGGATAATTAACGCCAACTGCCTTTAAATACAAGGGATCGTAAATTTCAAATGAATGAATCAATCCTTTCTCCAGGGCATCTGACACGTCGTGTTCCAAACAATCTTTTCCAACCATTGTATAGATCTCACCATCACCATAGCGGGAAAAATATACCTTCTTATTTTTCCTCAGCAAATCTGTTAAATGTGCTAAACTTTCTGTGGTTGATTTTGATCGAAGAGACATATCTAAGACGAATGATTGATAGTTAATTCCTGCAAATGTACGAATTTAATGCATCTACTGCCTTAAATTCCTTACGCTGATTTCAAGCCAAGATACTGCTTGATTCGTTCACCTGTTTTTGATTGCATGAGGCCTGAATAATAAAATATAATAAATCCATACAGTGGCAAATAAAAGATTCTGTATCTGCTAAAGCTTCCGATGTTCGGCGAGGCCATTATTAACAAACCTCCGGCAAGCAGAATAAATAACAAGGTAACCCATACTATTGTCGAAACGGTTATTTTTTCAGTAACGTAATTATAACACATCATTAAGAATAAAAGAATAAATGAATAACTCTCCACCGCAGCGAATAAAGAGCTTATATTATGAATCTGCCAGGGGAACAGACTGAAAAATGCATACACAATGGCCTTGGGAAAGTTTAGCAAAATGGAAGTCCAGCTCATATCCAGATCAAACGGAATGCAGGAATAGGCCTGTAAATATTTAGTACAGGTGATATGATTACTGATGTACACAACTTCGGGAAAATTCTTCCAGTGTAACGCCGGATGCATATAACCCAAACCAATACCTGTAAGCATGAACACAACTATTAAAATCAACACAGAAACTTTTGAAAAGCGTACATATGTAATTACATAGTATACCATGCTCACGAAGAAGAACAATGCAACCAGGTAATATTTAATATTCCATGCAACAAACATAAAAGCTATGAATAGGAATATTGATTGTATATGTTTCCCTTTTGTTTCAATGATCTTATGCAGCAGATAAAAAAGTAAAAACAGAATAGGCAACACCAGCGCTTCCTTCAGGATACCGACTGTCCAGAAGGTAAACGAAGGAATCAGGAGCACCAATAACCAGATGAGAAACGTATCTGTTTTTTTATTCAGGGAAAGAAAAGGCAGTAAACAGATGGAGCCAACAAACGTAATCCATGCACCTGTCAGATAATAATTCTGTGCTGAAAGCAGAAAGAAGGGCAACACTACTTTCAGAAAAAAAGAAACCCGAACTTCAGTAAGAAGATACGCTTTCAGCCCTGCTGATATATGCAATTCCGCATAATCACTTTTAAAAAATGATATACAGTCGGCAGGGTATTCTTTAAAACAGGTAGTTAATTCCTCCAGAGCATGATGATAAACAAAAGAGTCTGTAGCATTATCATATAAATAATAAAACAACAGTGATTGTACACCAAAGAATACAAAGCGATATACCGACAATACAAGGTATGCTTTTCTTATATCCACCGATATGCGGATCAATGAAAAATAATAAACCAAACCTAATAATGCGCTACTTAAGAGCAGCAGGAACAGATTCATTGCGTAGTATTGAATATCCAATACTACAAGATAAACATTTTTTATGAGTGCAATACATCTTATATAACTCCAGCGCGCCCTGGCTATCAAATCCGGTTTCCATTTTCATTCCTAAGCCGGTCCACATACGTGTTACAGCATTATCCTCGGCTTTCAGCGAATCAATAAATTGAAATACTTCTTCCCATCTTTCTTCATCCTTATAATACCGGGCCTCTAGTGCTGCATAAGTGATACAGGCATTAATTAAAAACGTATTGATAAATGTATTGCCAACCTGCTTAGCGGCCGTTATAGATGGCACCCCAAAACGATAGTGCGCCTGCCAATAAGGAGAAACGGACTTCGAAAAAAACTGTTTAGCCTGCCGCACATTGCGGATTGAGACAAAGGCAGCAAACCATCCTGCATCTGAGAATACCGCAGCAAGTTGTGCCAGGCGCATGGTCGGAAAGTTTGAAGGCCGGGTGCGCAGAAACTTCCATTCCGAATAACCAACGACGGGTTGCACAGAAATTATTCTCTGCAGATAGGTAAATTCTTTTGAAAGCTGAACGGCATAAGGATCTTGAACAGGTACTTCCAGCATACCAGCCATACCAAAGAAAAGTGCTTCAACCGATTTAGGCGCATAAGATAAACGATCAAGTTTATTAAAATCAATATTTTCAGCAATCCGTTCAAAGAGCACATCATTCAAACCTGTCCCAAATGATTTAAAGATTAAACGTGCAGCAGCTTTTTTCCAATCAGGCTGATCTTTCAGCAGTATATAACATTCATCGGTCTTGCGTTCCAGCCGTTCAACCAGTACGCGTTGTTTCATCTGCTCCACAACAATCGGTTTAACTTCAGGAAACAAAGATTCACAAGGCAAAACCGCTTTGGACTCCATCAGATATTGGTACGACTGCAAATGATTGTCAGCGATCCGTTGTTTCAGTTCCAATACAGGAATCATTGTTCCGTCTGCACGGATAATATCTTCGTCAGCTTCATAAACAACATGTAGAATTACTGATTCATACGCAGGGTCCTGTGGGTGTTTATGTCTGTTCCAATCAGAAGAACGAACGTGTATCTCAACATCGCCGCGCCATTCGATGGAACCAATAATCAGATGCGCCAGGCTGAAATCAGGCCCGGCATGTTTATTCAGTGTTCCGTTACGTTGAATGATGAGCTGCTCACCGACAGTTGTAGTAAGGTCTTCAACAGAAAAAAGTAAATTCTGCCAAAGAACCCATAAAAGTTCTTCGCTTACCATAGCTAAAAAGTTTAATCATTTATTAAAAAAATCCCCGTACAATATTACATTAAATTTTGTATATTCATAAAACAACTAACGCTATGACTCAATCTGTACTCTTTCGTGTAACACTTCTCCTTATATTTATTTTCCTTTTGGTTGTAGGCTTGATCTACGCCCGCGCATTTTTAGTTCCGGTATTCTTTGCTGGTCTTTTATCACTGCTCTTGTTACCCGTTTCTAAAAAAATCCAACGCTTTATTCCGAATGAGATCGTTTCAATCATTTTATCGCTGTTCTTGTTTCTTATTCTAATCTGTGGTGTGAGCTTTTTTATTTCCACACAGGTATCCAACATTATTTCGGATTATGACCAGATCGAGGGGAAAATCAGAGAAAAAACCCATACGTTGCAGTCGACCGTAAACCAATATACCGGCATGAATGAACGCGAACAGGAAGCATGGTTTGATAAAGAGTCTGAAGAGCTATTAAAATCAGGCTTTCAGAAAGGCACCACATTACTGGTAGGGGTTGGAAATTTTGTCTTTGGGTTAACCCTCGTTATGATTTATACCTTCTTCCTGCAGCTTTACAGAAATAAAATCAAGTTGTTCATCTTATCTCTCATAGATGAGACTGAACACGAAAAAGCCAATACGATACTCAATAAGGTTCAATCACTTGTGCTGCATTATATAACAGGTTTATTTATTGCCTTATCTATTATCGGAGTCATGAATGCTGTTGGTTTAACCATACTAGGTATTAAACACGGGATCTTTTTAGGCTTGCTGGCAGGCTTTTTAAACATCATTCCCTACATCGGTTCATTTGTAGGAGCAGGCCTTCCCATCATCATGGCATTGATCTACAAAGACTCGTTGTGGTATCCCGTAGGTGTGCTTGCTATCTTCATGTTCAATCAATTCATAGATAACAACATTACCACGCCCAACGTTGTTGGCGGATACGTACGCTTGAATTCCCTGGCAACCATTTTTATTGTAATCATCGGCGGAATGATCTGGGGAGTAGCCGGTATGATTTTATTCATTCCTTTGCTGGGAATTTTTAAAATCTTCTGTGACAATATTGATTCACTGAAACCGCTGAGTATTCTGCTGAGTGATGATGAAAGCGAAGAAGAGAACTTCTTTTCGAAATTATTTAAAAAATTTAAAAGGAAGATTACCAGCTAAGGTAATCTTCCAGATATGTTTTCATTTCCTGTTGCATTTTCTGTGCTTCGGCTTTTGCAGCCTGAGCAAATGTTTCATCAGAAGCTGCATATAGAATGCTTCTGGAGGCGTTTACAAGCAATCCACAGGATTTGTTTAAACCAAACTGTGATACTTCCTGCAGGTTACCGCCCTGCGCGCCTACACCTGGTACCAGTAAAAAATGTTCCGGTACAATTGAACGGATCTCTTTGAAGTAAGAAGCCTTCGTTGCACCTACAACAAACATCAGATTTTCATCGCTGCCCCATGCTGCACATTTCTTCAATACTTCTTTATACAAAGGTTCATTATTAGCTGCAAGAGCAAGCTGCTGAAAGTCTTTGCTGCCTGCATTGGATGTAAGCGCCAATACAATTGCCCACTTATCTTTAAACGCAAGGAATGGTGTAACTGAATCTTCGCCCATGTATGGCGCTACAGTAACAGAATCAAACGACATCTGTTCGAAGAATGCCTTTGCATACATGGTTGCTGTATTGCCGATATCTCCACGCTTCGCATCTGCAATGGTGAAGACATCCTTTGGAATCCACTCCAGGGTTTTCTCTAACGACTCCCAGCCGGCTTTGCCTAAAGATTCATAAAACGCCAGATTGGGTTTGTAAGCAACCGTATAATCAATCGTTGCATCGATGATGTATTTATTAAATTCAAAGATGGGATCTTTAGCCTTTAATAAATGAGCAGGTATTTTGGTTGGATCAGTATCCAGGCCTACACATAGATATGACTTCTTGCTTTTAATAGCTGCTACTAAATTCGCCTTATTCATTGCAGCGGAGATTAGCGTAGATCAATGATTTCAACACCCGGATATTTTGATTTATCGAATGTGAACGGGGTATCGTCTGTAATGGTATTCGGGGTGAATGATTTGATTGTATAATCGTAAATGTTCCCGTTCTTTTCAAACAACTTCCATGTTTTGATTGATTTGTCAGCTTTATTGATTTCAAGCTTTACTTTGAAAAATTTATTCTTTCTGTCTTCCGGAACAAGCTCAATCTGCTGGTAGGTCTTGCCTGCTTCTACCCGATCGCCAATATAGGTATACTTGTAACCTTTTTTGTACATGGAGTAAATCTTGTTCGGAGAGATATCATCATCTGCGGGATCGTAGGTAGAGATATTTACTTCGTTCGTATTCTTCATGTAGTTCCAAACAGTAGTTCCATTATTGATGATCTCCATGTTTGGAAGTTTGATGCGATATTTCGCGCCTCTAACCATCAACTCTCCGGAAGATACTTCGTTGATATTGGCAGAAGCATTTTTTAACGTGTAAGTAAATGAAGCTTTGTATGAAGAGTATGTTTTAAATTTATTACTCATCTCATCTAATATTGTCAACGCTTTGGGATCATATTGTCCGAATGCGATAAGCACAACAGAAAATACCGGTAATAAAAGCAGAATGATTTTTTTCATGTTATTGGTAATTGGTATTAGGGAAATAGTTTTATTGTTGATTCAATCCTTTTAAATGGAATTCTAATGAATATTCGTCTTTAATTAATACTTCGCGGGCTTTGCTGCCTTCGAACTGACCGACGATACCAGCAGCTTCGAGCTGATCAATCAGACGTCCGGCACGGTTGTATCCAAGTTTTAGTTTACGCTGCAGCAAAGAAGTACTTCCCTGCTGGTGCATGACAAGAATTTTCGCTGCCTCTTCAAACAATGGGTCTTTTTCAGAGAAATTGAAATCGCCTTTTTCCTGTCCGGCTTCATCGTCGGAATACTCAGGCAATTTGTATGCCATTTCGTAACCTCTCTGAGAACCAATAAATTCACAAATGCGTTCCACTTCAACCGTATCTAAAAAGGCACATTGTAAACGCACCATGTCGCCATGGGCAAACAACATATCCCCTTTTCCGATCAACTGATCAGCGCCTCCGGCATCCAGAATGGTTCTGGAGTCGATTTTTGAAGAAACCTTAAAGGATAAACGAGCCGGGAAATTGGCTTTAATAATACCTGTAATAACGTTTACAGAAGGCCTTTGTGTAGCAACAACCAAATGAATACCGATGGCACGCGCCAACTGAGCCAAACGCGCAATAGGCGTTTCAACCTCTTTACCTGCCGTCATCATTAAATCTGCCAACTCATCAATCACCAGCACAATATAAGGTAAGAAACGGTGTCCGTTGTTGGGATTCAATTTACGCTCAACGAATTTCTTGTTGTATTCACGAATATTACGAACCTGTGCATCTTTCAGCAAATCGTAACGCAGATCCATTTCAACACATAGAGAGTTCAGCGTATGAATTACTTTTTTAGTATCGGTAATAATTGCGTCGCCACCATCCGGAAGTTTTGCCAGGAAATGTCTTTCAATTTTATTGAACAGCGTTAATTCTACTTTTTTCGGATCTACCAAAACAAGCTTTAACTGCGACGGATGTTTTTTATACAGTAACGATGCCAGCAATACATTCAAGCCAACAGATTTACCCTGACCGGTAGCACCGGCAATCAGTAAGTGCGGTAACTCAGCCAGATCTACCACAAACACTTCGTTCGAAACTGTCTTGCCAAATACAACCGGCAATTCCTTATCTGATTTCATAAACTTCTCTGTTGAAAGTACAGAGCGCATCGAAACCATTTCTTTATTTTTATTCGGTACTTCAATACCAATGGTACCTTTACCCGGAATAGGCGCAATGATACGGATACCCAGAGCGGATAAGCTCAAAGCAATATCATCTTCCAGGTTTTTAATTTTTGAAATACGAATACCAACTTCCGGAACGATTTCATACAGCGTTACTGTCGGACCAATCGTAGCCTTGATGCTGGCAATACCGATGTTGTAATGCGATAATGTTTCAACAATCTTGTCTTTATTCGCTTCCAGCTCTTCTTTAGTCACCTGCACGACTTTGTTGCCATCGTATTCATTCAGCAGGTCAAAGGTTGGATATTTATAGGACGACAGATCAAGTGTAGGATCGTAATTGAAGTTCTCCAGGTTTGCTGGCAATTCATCACCGTCTTCTTCTTCCGGTTTTTCAACAACCAGACTCAATTCATCAGAAGCGGCCGGTACCTGTACCATTGGTTCTTCCACCGGCGATTCAATCTGTAGTTCAGAAGAATTTTTAACAGCAACCGGTTCTTTGCGCTCGATCACCCATTCTTCCTCTTCTTCAACTTCTTCCTCCTCTTCCGTTTCTTCCTCTTCTTCTAATTCTTCAATTTCTTCTTCTTCTTCCAGTTCTTCTATTTCTTCTTCTTCAAGTTCTTCTTCTGTTTCTTCTTCAGCAGCTACTGCCAAAGGTACTTCTGCTGCATCTGCGGTTGCCGGTGCGAACCAGTGAATTTTCGTAATGTTGAAGAAATAAATAATAAACGCCAAAAGGAAAAACAACAACAGGAATGGTGTTCCCCATCCGATCAGATTATCCAGGTACATGGCAATATCAAATCCAATACCCCCGCTGAGGAAAGCAAGGTAGGTCTCTTCATTCAGGGCCAATACCAGATAACCGAATGTTGTACTGATCCAGATTAAAAAATAAAAGGTTGTCTTGATCAATGTGCCGATATTGATCGGCGATGATTGGTAAACGATTCTGAAACCTGTTAAAAAGAATATGGGTAGGAACAGATAAGAAGCCAACCCAAACCATTTATAAATGAATAAGTATGATAGCAAAGCGCCTATGATACCCAGCAAATTTTCTACTTCTCTACCGGAATCCTGAATGCTGGTATCCCAAAGTGATTCTACAAGACTCTGGTCATCTCTGCCGCTGAATAAAAAAGAGGTAAATGCCAGTAACAATGCAAATGAAAAAAGCATGATAAACATTCCGGCAACGAGCTGAAATCTTCTATCCTGGAAATATTCTTTAATGGCAAATTTAGATCGCTCCGGAGCTTCTTCATTTTCTGAAGCTGCTTCCTTTTTACTTGCCTTATTGGAAGGAGTATTTGAGCGGATATTTTTTGGGGGTGTCGGCGTATTATCTGCCTTATAGGTATTTTTAGCCATATTTACTTTGTAACCCTCAAAGTTAACCAAATTATATGGTAGTTGCTAGATACTAGTTGCTAGTTTCTGGATTTCAATTGCTGGATTTTAGTCACTAGTTTCCAGACCTTTAATAATTAAACAAGCTATAAACTTTGTACTCTGAAAAGTATTAACAATTTCTATTCATGTACATTTACTTTACCAGATTCTAGTACCTAGCAACTAGAAACTAGTAACTAGAATTTTTTCTTCAGAATCGCCTTGTTAATTGCCCCAACCAATCCCGGTCCTTCGTAAATAAATCCGGTATATAACTGAACCAATACAGCTCCTGCTTCTAATTTTTCTAAGGCATCTTTCGGGGAATGAATACCACCAACACCAATAATCGGAATGGTATTATTTGATTTTTTAACCAGGTAACGGATCACTTCAGTCGAGCGAACCGTTAGCGGACGACCGCTTAAGCCCCCCATCCCAATCTCTTCCACACGTTCCACTTCGGTTCTCAAGCCGTCGCGTGAGATGGTTGTATTGGTAGCAATAATACCGCTGAGTTTTGTTTCAGTAATGATCTCAACAATATCATCCAGTTGTTCATTAGTAAGATCAGGAGCGATTTTCAAAAGGATAGGCTTAGGTGCTGCTTTCTTTTGGTTCACATCCTGCAGGCTTTTCAATATTTCCGTTAGCGGACCTTTTTCCTGCAGAGCACGTAAGCCGGGTGTGTTCGGTGAACTAACGTTTACAACAAAATAATCTACGCAATCAAAGAGCTCGTTGAATGCTTTTATGTAGTCGTTCAGCGCTTCTTCGTTGGGCGTCACTTTATTCTTCCCAATGTTTCCGCCAATCAGAATTTTAGATTTACGCTTGCGAAGACGTGCGGCAACTTCTTTCATCCCTCCGTTATTGAAGCCCATGCGGTTAATGACTGCTTCGTCTTCGGGCAAACGGAACAAACGGGGTTTTTCATTACCCGATTGCGGAACCGGCGTAACTGTTCCGATTTCAATAAAGCCAAAACCAAGGCTGGAAAACTCATCTACAATTTTTGCGTCCTTGTCGAAACCTGCAGCCAAACCTACCGGATTGGGAAAGGTGATTCCAAATACAGTCCGTTCAAGTTTCTTGTCTTTTACCGTATAGATCAGCCGGAATATGTAGCTTATACCCGGAATAAAGAATAAAAATTTTATAAAAGAGAATGTTATGTGATGCGCACGTTCAGGCGAAAAACAAAACAGTATGGGTTTGATCAGCAGCTTATACAAAACAATTTCGCATTTAAATGATATGCGAAAATACGGAAAGAGGTGTTCTGAATAAAGAATTTAAGCTGAATGTGGAAAAGAACAAATGCAATCTATTTTTTTGAATTGTCAGCTGCGCGGGTGAAAATCCCTGATGATCTGCTGGAGGTAATCTCTGTCTAAATGGGTATAGATCTCTGTCGTAGTAATGGATTCATGGCCCAGCATTTCCTGCACCGCGCGTAAATCAGCACCACCTTCAATCAGATGGGTTGCAAAAGAGTGCCTGAATGTATGCGGACTTACTGTTTTGTTTATTCCGGCCTTTGCTGTGAGGCTTTTGATGATCATGAAAACCATTTCCCGGGTCAGTTTATTTCCACGGCGGTTTAAAAACACATAGTTCTCGGCCCCTTTTACAATGTTCATATGACAACGGATCTCATTCCGGTAGATGCCAATGTATTTGCGGGCATCCCGGCCGATCGGCACCAATCTTTCTTTATTGCCTTTACCAAGTACTTTTATAAAACCATCGTCAAAAAACAGGTTTGATATTTTCAATTCAATCAATTCAGAAACACGCAGGCCACAACTGTAAAGCGTTTCAAGCATGGCCCGGTTACGCGTGCCTTCCGGGGTAGACAGATCTATAACGCCGAGAATCGCTTCAATTTCATGGAATGACAAGGTGTCGGGAAGTTTGCGCCCCAGCTTGGGACTATCAATCAAAGCCGAGGGATCATCATCGCGGATTTCTTCCATCAATAAAAAACGGAAAAATGATTTCACACCCGACAATATACGCGCCTGTGAATACGACGACATTCCGAGATCTGTAATATATTCTAAAAATAACTGAATATGTTTTCCTTTTACCTGCAACGGACCAACCGACGGCTCATTGATTTCCAGGTATTGCATAAATTTAACAACATCGTGTTCATAGGCCTCTATGGAGTTGCCGGATAAGGAGCGCTCCAACTTTAAATAATCCCGAAACTGACGGATGAGGATTTTCCAATTCATGGTGTAAAGGTAAGTGAATATGAATATTCAACAAAGGATAATATTTTAAGTTATGGTACTTAAACCAGCAAAAATGAGTGTAAAGTTTAACGTGTAGAGTGTAATTCGTTTCTTAATTAAGAGATTTAAAGTATTTTTAAAGAGAACAAATGTTGGTTTTACACTCTACACTTTACACTCTACACTTCGTATATTTGTTTCATGAAAATACTGATATTAAACGGTCCGAATCTGAACCTGCTTGGCAAACGCGAACCCGGCATTTATGGCGCGGCTTCTGCAGAAGACATTTACAAGGATTTACAAAAGGCGTATCCGCAGGTAACTTTTTCGTATTTCCAATCCAATGTGGAAGGCGAACTGGTAAACAAACTACACGAAGTTGGTTTTGACTATGACGGCATTGTATTCAACGCCGGCGCATATACACATACTTCTATTGCCATTGCAGATGCTGTTGCAGGAATCAAAACGCCGGTTATTGAAGTACATATCTCAAACGTATATGCACGTGAAGAATACAGACACAAAAGCCTGATGGCAAAGAACTGCATGGGCATCATTACAGGCTTTGGCATGAAAAGCTATTTTCTGGCTGTACACCATTTTACAACGCTGTAATTCATATGTTGAATTTTTATCCAGGACCATCCAAATTATTCCCGGGCATTGAACTGTGTATACAGGATGCAATTGCCTCGGGCATACTAAGCATGAATCACCGCAGCGCTGAATTCATGCAATTGTATGCGCTGGTTCAGGAAAGATTTGAAACCTATTACAACTTACCCAAAGACTATAAAGTACATCTCATTTCTTCCGCAACAGAATGCTGGACCATACTGGCGCAGTCTTTTGCTGACCGTTCATTCTTGCATATCTACAACGGCTCATTCGGAAAAAAATGGATGGAGGTTTCCAGGCAATTGGGGATTGAACACAGTAGCCGTGTGTTTGATATTCACAATACTTATACTGCGGAAACAGAAAACACAACTGCAGATATTATCTGCACAACGCTGGTAGAAACATCGAACGGCACATACTTATCCAACGATGTGCTGACATCCATACGTAAAAAGTTTTCAAATGCATTGGTTGCAGTTGATGCTACATCTGCATTGGCGGGTGTTGCCGTTAACTGGGAAGATGCGGATATCTGGTTTGCATCCGGACAAAAATGTTTCGGTTTGCCATCCGGATTAGGTGTATTGATTCTTTCTCCGCAGGCAATAAAACAGATTGAAACGAACAGCAGCGATATTCATTTTAATTCCTTAAAACGGATCGTTGAAAATGGTGCGACCTTTCAGACAACGCATACACCTAATATTTTAGGTATTTACTTGCTCGCAGAACGTTTAAAAGAAATCAAACCAATTGATTTTTTAACACTGAAAGAACGAATGAGTTATTTGTATACACATTTTTCAAACCACCCGTCTTTACAGCCATTGCTGATTGAAAACAGTGTTCAGTCGCCTACCGTACTGACATTAAAATGTAATGAGGAATATACAAGCCAAATAAAAAAATCACTCAAGGCACAGCAAATTATTATTGGCAGCGGCTATGGAGTCTGGAAAGAGAATACAATTCGTATCGCAAATTTTCCGGCGCATACAAATGCTGATTTTGAAAAATTATTGGCGGTGATATAATTTCTAAACGCAAGGAACGCAAAGCTTTTTCGCAAAGTACGCGATGACTAATAATTATCCAGCACTACATAATACTTTTTTTTTGCAACCCTTGCATTTAGTCTGGCGCCCTTTGCGATTAAAATTTTATCAGAGATGCAGATAAAAATCTTTTAATGCTTCTGTAAACTGTTGTGTATATTGATTGTCGGAATTACGGATCACAAATTTAATTTCATCTCTTTCTGCATGTATTGAATCTTTTCGTAAATGCAACACATAACGGATCAGTTTTTTTTCATTCTCATACATGGATAAAAATCGTAGAGTCTTTAATCCTACAGCTTCTGCAGCGCGGATAAAATTTTCTTCTTCATAAATACTGATCAGCATATAGGCATCGCCACCAGGCTTAAGCATGAAAGCTGTCACCTGCATCAATTCTTCTACACATAAATGCGACTGATGCCAGGCCATGTCTTTTGAAGCATTGCCGGACTTCAGCGAGGCTGAAAAAAATGGTGGATTGCAAACAATCAGATCATACTGTTTGGTAGTTACCTTAAAGTAATCCTGTATAGATGCTTCATGAATGGTTAAGCGTTCTTTCCACGGGCTATTATAAAAATTAGCTGCGGCTTGCTGCGCCGCATCGTGATTCATTTCCACCGCATCAATCGAAGCTTCGGTACGCTGTGCCAGCATGAGTGCCAGCAGGCCTGTACCCGTGCCGATATCCAAAATAGAAGCATGCTTTTTATCGACAGGAATGGTAGCTCCAAATACACAGGAATCGGTACAAACCTTCATGGCTGATTTATCCTGTTGTACTAAAAACTGCTTGAATTGAAACCAGGAGTTCGCCATGTTATTCTAATTCGACAAATGGCCTTTGTTCAGCATGCCGCTTTCGGTTTCATACCCATAGTCGATCTGCTTGCCGGGTCCGTCTGCAGCCTGTGTTGCCAACACATCGCAGCGTTCATTTTCTACATTGCCGGCATGGCCACGCACCCATTGGAAGCGGATCTTATGCTTGCTTGAAACATATAGATAACGTCGCCACAAGTCTTCGTTTTTCTTATCTTTAAAATTCTTTTTTACCCAACCCATCAGCCAGCCTTTCTCAACCGAATCAATCACGTATTTGGAATCGGAATAGATCAATACTTCATGTCCCGGATCTTTCAGCGCTTCAAGTCCTGTAATAACAGCCAGTAATTCCATGCGATTGTTCGTGGTCATGCGAAAACCACCGCTCAATTCTTTCCGGTGCTGTTTGTACAACAGAACCACTCCGAAACCACCCGGCCCCGGATTTCCACGGGAAGAACCATCTGTATATAAAGTAATCATGGTATAAAGGTAGGAAGAAAGTTTTATTTAGGTTTTAAGTTTCCCGTAATATGTTGCAAGACCTGCATTGCGAGTAAATCAGTTCTTTTTTAAAGATTAAAATCCTGTAATACAGGTAAAAACCAAACGAATGTCGCTGTATGCATTACTCAAACAGTTCCCTGCCCTTTACAGAAACATATAAAAACAACCTGTGTGCGGCGGTTGGCTGCTCATGTGCATACATGAACCATTTCCGAAACAGAACTCAAGATAGGGTTAAGACGGGCATTGAGTGGGCATTAATAGGGCTTCACTACGGGTGAACTACGGATGAACTGCGGGTGAACTGCGGGTGAGGTACGGATGGAGCAACTTTCAAAACGAAAAAATCCGGCATGCTACTTTCCTTCAACAAAATTCCTCATTAAATGTGAACCATACAAGCATTCCATATATTTCATTACAATGGATAAAGCTCATTCTTATAAATGCAAGTTTGGCATAAAATCCCACGATTAAAAATCGTGGGTTAAACAAATACGAACTTTTTGTTCCAGATTCGCCGTGGTTGTTTTGTTGTTCATTGCACCAGCGAATTGTAATGAACAAGAGTCCCGGGCGTCACCAACCACCGCTTGACTAAATAACATGGCTCTCCTTAAATACAATACCAAACGTTTTCAGTTTTTCCAGCATCGGTTTGTAAAATTCTTCTGTAATTGGGATCTGCACACCTCGGGAATGAATGCTGCCCTGTAAAAACAAATCAACGGCAATAGCAAGCGGTAAACCAACAGTCTTAGCCATGGCTGTGCGTTCCGCATCGTCGCCGTCAACAAGCAAACTGCTTTGTATGGTATGTTCTTTACCAATTAATAAATAACCCAACCGGTGAATCATCACAATACGATCTCTATCTCTTACTTGCAGTTTCCATTTTTTTTCAATGATGGTTTGCAGGATCTGAGCGGGCGTTGCAGCAGCCGAAGTGATCGGTTCATCATCCAGCAAGCCTAATGCACGGAAATATGGAAGTGCATCCGCACCAAATATTTTCTGAAGTTTTTGTTCAATATCACATTCTGCTACTGGTATAAAATTTGCCAAAAAAGATCTGGCTGTACGTGCGGCATTTTCCTGAAGTATTGTACTATCATCTGTCATGCCTAATTGTACCAGGTAATTCCATCCTTGGCAATAGCCCGGATAACGAAGGGTTCCGCGGATAAATGTTTTAGCCTGTTCTAATTCATACAAGGATTGATAACTCAATGAATCACGATTCGGGTAGCCTTCATACACATCTGTTGCAGAAATCTTCCATGCAGAAGGCTGTGTAAATAACTCTTTATACGGAAGGTATTTGATTGCTCCCCGCTCTTTATACTGCGCAGGTGTTCCTTGTCCGGCCAGCACCACATTACGGGGGTTCCAGGATACTTTGTAGTTCCACGGCGGATTGATCGAATCGGGATGCACCAGTCCACCGGTAAAGGATTCAAACGAAGTAATCTCTGCTCCCTGCCCTTTTAAGGAATGAATAAGCGCAAGTGCCGACATGTGATCAATGCCGGGATCAAGCCCGCATTCCATCATGAACAACAAACCTTTCTTTTGTGCTTCCGCATGCATCGCTTTTATCTCAGCGCTTACATAGGATGCCGTAAAAAAATGCTTTCCTTTTTGCAGGCATAATTCAGCTATAGCAGCATGAAAAGCAGGCGGCAGCATAGAGATTACCAGATCCGCATTTGAAACATATGCATCAATGGAAATTTTATCTACCTGCGATTGAATAAATTCTATATGAGGAAACTCTACCTTTCTTTTTTCAATCAGCTCCTGCTGAACATCGATCGCACATACATGAAGCTTTTGTGCTAATGACAGATGGTTCAGGTACTCTAAAAGAAAATAGGTTGACCGGCCAATGCCTAGTATAAGGATTTGTTGCATGGTTTAAAGGTAACAGGTTTTAAGTAGTACGGTTTTAGGTTTAGGAAGTTATTTACAAATGATTTTTTGATTCAATGTTTTATAGCTCCTTTTATTGATTATCCGTTATCAATACGCAAAATATAATTATAAAAACTTTCTCTATAATTATACCACCTGTCAGAATCTTCTTTAACATATGTTAAAGGCGGAATATTTTTTAAATATCTATCATTGCCGATCAAAACCAAATTTATTTCCCCATGAAAAAATCTTTCAAATTACTGATCACAATTATCTGTGTTGTTTGCACCTCATCTGCTTACGCACAATGGACAACCAGTGGCTCAAATGTGAGTTTAACAACAACAACTAATAATGTCATTGTTGGACCTGTGCCAGCAACTCCTGCCAATTTGCATGTTAATAGCGCAAACACAACAACAAAGCTTACTGTCGAAAACACAAGCGGCGGCTCTAATACCTATACCGGGATTCAATTTAAAGGTACTTCATCTTATGATGTATATTCAAATGTTGTTTATCAAAATTGTGGATCTGCTTTCCACATATCGCCAACTGCCGGCGGACAAGGTATCCACTTAGGCGGCGGCATGATTTACTTTTCTTCAAATCCTACTTTTTATTGTACCACATCTGGCCCTACTTATTCTAAGTATTATTTCGACGGTGCTACATCCATTGGTACAACAAAATCAGCGAATGGGTACAAACTTTCTGTAGGAGGTTCAATCATGTGTGAAGAACTTGTCGTAAAACTTCAAGCCAATTGGCCGGATTTTGTTTTCTCTCCTCAATACAAACTCAGACCGCTGAGTGAAGTAAAAACTTTCATTGCTGAAAACAAGCATTTGCCGGATGTACCCGCAGCTTGTGAAGTGGAAAAGAATGGTGTTGCTACCGGTGAAATGTTAACAATACAAATGAAAAAAATTGAAGAGTTGACGTTGTATCTGATCCAGATGCAGGAAGAAAATGAAGCACTGAAAAAACGTATCGAAGCGCTGGAAGTAAAATAAATTAAAACTATCCTAAATAAATATACTCATGAAAAAATCTTTGCGATTACTAATTACACTTCTCTGCATTGCTGCCTCTAATTCTTTGCATGCACAATGGGTTACTGATGCAAGTGGTAATGTCTCTATTGACAGAGTAGGTACTACATCTACAACTAGTGTAACCATAAACAATACAACAGCTGGACTCTATAAAAGTTCAATCTTAAAAATAGGTGATTATGAAATCAAACAAAGTTGGAGTGGTAACTATTGCGGCACGGGTAATTTTATGATACGCAATGCATTAAATCCATCAACAACTCCAACGTTTGTCATGTACAATAATAGAATTGGTTTTTCTTTCCAAAACAATTTATTGTGCCAATCCGGAGTATTAAGCTCCCCTGCCAAATATTTCTTTGACACATTAACAGCAATGAACAGATTATTTATTGGAAATCTTGTAATAAATAATCCTGCCCTAAATCCAAAGTACAGATTATATGTTGCAGGTTCAATGATCTGTGAAGAGTTAGTGATTAAACTTCAAGCGAACTGGGCAGATTATGTTTTTTCTCCTTCGTACAAACTAAGACCGCTGAGTGAAGTAAAAACCTTCATTGCTGAAAACAATCATTTACCGGATGTACCAGCTGCTTGTGAAGTAGAAGAGAATGGTGTTGCCACCGGTGAAATGTTAACTATACAAATGAAAAAAATTGAAGAACTGACATTGTATCTGATCCAGATGGAAGAAAGGATTAAAGAGTTGGAGAAACAAAATGAAGCATTGAAAACTAAATAACTATGAAAAAAATTAATTTATTATTTCTGATTTTGTTATTAGGAATTAATCATTCAATTGCCCAGCAATCTGGTCCGAACTTAATTATAGATGGTAATTTTGAATCAATGGCATCTTACCCATCTTACTGCTCTAATTATGTTGATTTCGGTGAATCAATAAGTGGAGTCCGAGACGTATTTTACAATGGCTGTCTGGCATCTTACGGATGGCAAAGTAGTGTCGGGACAGCTGATATAGCACTTGATACCTGCCATTATGGAGATCCAAACAGCATTGCAATACACCCTCCCTGCCTCAACCATTTTGCAACAATTGGAGCATCTACTTTATACCACCAACGGGAAGGAATTTTCTTTGATAATAACCTCTCGTTGACATCTGAATATATATATACACTATCCTTTAGAACACGAACAGATTGGGGTAACTCATCCTACGATGCAACAATAAAATTAGCCAACAATCTTGTGAATTCTAATTCGGAATGGAACTTACAGAATGTTCCGAGTCAAACCATTTATACCAGCAATATTATAACAATCGGTGAGTGGAAATATGTAACTTTTGATTTTGTTCCGAATGACACTTATCACCAACTCTATTTTTACCTTAACAGTGATGGATGGTGGGGTGTTGATGACATTTATTTATCAGTTAAAGGTCCATATACAGAACCTGGGAATACCGGCCCTTGTTGTGGAACGCCGGTTACTTATTCAAATACAACCTTACCATTAAGTATTACAGATAAAGAATCAATTACTAGTGGCAATAATGTAACTGCTGCAATCTCCGGAAACACACTTTTAACGGCTGGTGTCTATATAAGATTTTCTGAAGGAACAACACTAACTGCCACTGCAAATAATTCTATCAGGGCGTATATAATAACCTGCAAACCTAAACCTTTTGTAAATGATACTTATGGAGCAGGATCAAATCTCTCAGTAGTTGACACAGACTGCAATAATAGCGGATATTATTTCATAGGCGGAAGTACTTTACAAAAAGGTGTAGATTACAAATGGACTTCTGTACCACCCACTGCTGTTAATTATTTAACCAATCAATCATCATTAAAAACCGCTGTACATGAACATCTCGCTAACAATACGAGCGTTGTTTATACATTAACAGCTTCAAATTCCTGTGGAAGTAATTCAAGCAGTATGTCTTTTAATTATACTCAGAATTGTTCAAGTCAGAATTCAAGAATCGCTAATGAAGATAATGATTTGACCAATGAAAATTATTCAAATGAAATTATTTATTATCCTAACCCATCTCCAGGTTCAATAATTATAAAAGTACCTGAAGAGCTACTGGGAGCATCTTATATAATTACAGATTTAAATGGTAAGCTTATTTTTCAATCATCAGCATCTAAAAATGAGAATGAAATTGATTTAACAAGTCAACCAGCAGGTATTTATTTCATAGCTTTCCAGAACAAAGGAAAACTAATCAGAAATAAGATTATTATTTTATAACCAACTTTATTGAAGCAGGTTAACAACTTAAAATTAGTTATTAACCTGCTTCTTATATCAAAAGAATATTAATCACAGGTATATTATTTAAATGCTTTGATCATTCCCCGCAGAATCGTGTGATCGTAGATATACAATAACCATTTTTGTCACGAATCGAATCCATGCATTTTCATCAATTAGAAAAGCCCGCAGCAGCGGAGCCATAACGACTAACAGTTATTTGATGAATTTAATCCATTCGGGCGTTAGGTTGATTGAATTATGTTATGTTTAACCGTATCATAATCAAATATTAAAAAATCATCCCTTGTATAACAAAAAATCCTCCTTGTCCTTAAACCTATAAATCCTGTTCGCCGCGGCGAACAGACAAAAGGTAGACAACAAAAAAACCCTGACCAGATGGCCAGGGTTTTCTAATATTATAGAAAGTGGTTAATTACTTAACTACTACTAATTCAGATTTTGCAGGAGTACCATCTACTACATAAGTAACCGTGTAGATACCGTTTGCTAAACCAGCAGTTTCGAAAGAAGCTGAACCGTTTTCAACAGATTTAGTAGCAATTTGCTTGCCCATCATGTCAGAAAGGATTACAGTTGTAGCTGCAGCGTTGTTCAAGTTTACTTCAGCAGTGAAACCAGCTGTTGCAGGGTTAGGATATACTTTTGTAGATGCAATGTTTGCAGCTGCAGATTTAGCACCAAGACCAACTACTGGAGTAGTACCAAATTTAACATCATCAAGAGTAATTGTACCATTATAAGCAGTTGCACCTGGGCTAACAAAGAAATCTACTTCAACTACATTTGTAAAGTCAAATGAAGAACCGAACTCAAATCCAGTACAAGCAGGAGTAGCATTTGAAGGGTTACCTGCTTCATAGCAACGAACACCTTTAGCACCTGTAAAGTTAAAGTTAGCAGTCTGGAATGTTTGGCTCGCAGTTACGGTGAATTGTGCAGCATCAGTATACCAATCTGAAGAAGTACCTGAAGAACGAACTTCAATTTCTAAACCAGCAGCATCTTTAAGTTTTACTTTAATTAAAGGAGAGCCAGTTGAAGCCTTATATTTGAATGTTAAAACCGGGTTAGCAGTAACATTAATACCGAATTTATTTCCATTTGGATCTGCACCGTTATCATCGCCAAAACCAAAGCCAAATGGAGCATATTTCTCAGCATCTGTAGAAGCATCAGTTGTATTTTTTGTTACAGCCACAGCTAAAACACCACTGCTTGCAACGTTTCTGCTTAATGTATAAGTTGCATCAGTTGCAGGCCACCAGAAGATACCACCGTCAGCAGTACCATATTCAGCACCGTTAAAATCGTCATAAGCACCTACTCCTACAACTTGTGCATTTGCAGTCATTACCGCTGCAAGCATTGATAAAGAAAGTAAAACTTTTTTCATACTAGTTTGATTTATTTTAGTTTAATTAATTGTTATCGTATACCAAATATATATACTTTTCTGTTTTTAATCCACTTTTCTATCAATAATATTCCACATTATTCAAAATTGATATAAAGGGAGATCGTATTGGAAGAAAGACGGCTTAAACTGTTGCTATATACATTGGGGTCATTGCTTAATAAATTCAGCAATCCATGAGAAAAACGAATTTCGGGTGAAAATTTGAACAACTGGAAATAGAAATCAGCGCCTACCCCAAGGTCCAGACAGAAATCAAACCCGTTGGTGCGCAGGTCAGTAATCTTCCGCTGTTTCTTTTTGGCACCGGCTTCCAGGGCTGCTTTAAAACCACCGATCACATACATTCTGGAATTGTTCCGGCGCTGTGATTTGTATTTCAGCAATAAAGGAAACTCCATGAATGTCGATTCAATCGTTTGTGTTTCAGAAGAATGAAGGAAGTCATAGGTAATGCTGCGGCTGTAAAACCCAACGGTTGGCAATAAACGCAGGTCAAAATGGTCGTGCAAACGCAGGTTCACGATAAAACCCAGCGAAAAGCCTGGTGTATATTTAGGAGTAGCACTAACCAATGAATCTGAAAAGTAATTGGAAGAAACACGTTGTTTAAATCCAGAGGCATTCACACCCAAGGTAAAGCCATAATGCATGATCTTATCATCATAACTTGGCAGGTTGGTCCACCGCGGATCCTGCGCCTGTGCATGTGTGGCCAGACAAATAGATAAAAAAAGCAAACTAATGTATTTCATGAACTGCATTCTTATTCAATATTTTTATTTCTTCCCGACATAAGCGGTACATACGCCAAAGGTGAAAGGTTTATAATGTTCAATCCCAAAGCCCAGTTTCTCCAGAATAGAGCAAAACGCTTTACCATCCGGAAAAGCATTCACAGAATCAGGCAGATAGGTATATGCTGCGGTGTCTTTCGACACGAGTTTACCGATTACCGGAAGAATGTTTTTGAAGTAAAACTGATACACCTGCTTGAAAGGGGCTTTTTGAGGTTTGGAAAATTCCAGTACCATAATATTGCCTCCTGGTTTTAACACTCGGTATATCTCGCCCAAACCAATTTCCAGGTGTTCAAAATTACGCACACCAAATGAAACGACAACCGCATCAAAAGTATTGTCCGGGAAATTGATTTTTTCTGAATCGCCTCTCTGTAAGGTAATGATCTGATCTAATTTTTTAGCCCGGATCTTTTCCCTGCCGATCTGCAGCATTTCTTCCGCAATATCAATACCTATAATAGAAGCCGGCTTGAGCCTGCCAGCAGCTTCTATGGCCAGATCTGCCGTTCCGGTGGCTACATCCAGAATAACCTTGGGCTGGTTACTTTTCAGCAGGTTCAGGGATTTTTTTCTCCAGATCTTATCTATACCTAAACTCAATACTTTGTTCAGTAAATCGTATTTAGGTGAAATGTTGTTAAACATAAGCTCTACCTGCTCACGTTTACCACTCTGCATTTCCTGATAGGGCTTAACGGTTGTTGACATAGCCACAAAGGTAAGGAATTGCCTTTTAGTATTCTAAGGGGTGGTATAAAAATATGCGGTTATGCGGTTGGGCTGGTCGCATGTTAGATATCAGGTGAAGGAGCTATTGGCACAAGGAAAATCTTGCGCCAGCAGTGCAGTGGCTGGTCTGTGTGTCACAGACCAGGTTGAAAGGTGCTTTTGGTCTGTGTGCCAGGGACAAAGGGATTAGAATTATAGCACAAGGAAAACCTTGCGCCAGCGAGGGGCACATGGATAAATTGAAAGTAAAGAGAGATTATGTACAGGAAAATTTTGCGCTAGCAGGAATTAAATGCCTTGGTCTGTGTGCCACAGACCAAGGTGGTGCTAATCTGGCCGCCTCGACGGAGCCACAATTAAGGTTGAAAAGCACCGCATTTGTATAGCCCACGGTTTAAACCGTGGGCTATACAAATGCAATCAGTTGAGAGTGTTTGGCAAAAAAAGGATTGGCTTCCACAAAAAATTACTCAATAATAATCTCTACCCGTCTGTTTTTGGCTCTGCCAGCTTCCGTATCGTTAGAAGCAATAGGCTTTTGGGAACCAAAAGAAGCTACCCGTATGCGGGCAGGAGAAATTCCTTTTGAGGTTAAATATTCTTTAACTGCAAGGGCACGCTTTTCAGACAATTTCTCATTTAATTTTTCAGGTCCGGAGCCATCAGCATGCCCGTTTATTGTAATTTTCGCCTGAGAGTCTTTTTCCAGATTGGCAATTAAATTCCTTAGTTCGTTTTTAGATGCTGGTCCAAGGTCTGAGCTGTTGGAGCCAAAATAAATAACCTGTTGAACGGATGTACGCTTTGTAATAACAGAATCCTTTACAACAGTGACAGTACTATCGGTAATGGGCTGCTTTTGCGCTACAATCACCGTACAGGTATATGCAATGCTTTTGTTTTTTTCCTCTTCCAGTTCTATCGGCAGATTGTCTGCAAACAACGTATCTGCAGCATCTGTTACCACAACGTGATAAATGTTATCAGATAAACAATTGACATGAAAGCTGCCGTCTGCAGAGGCACTTACTGTCTGCATGGTTGCATTTTTTGATGCGGTTTCCGCAGGGATCATTGTTATGGTATAACCTGTCGCGTCAATCGGTTTTTTGTTTACATCAACCAATAGCCCATCTACACGCACCTGCTCAACGGTAAGCACTTCATAGATATCTTTCTCCCCATATCCGCCTGTTCTGTAGGAAGACATGAATGCACGGCTTGTTTGGGAAGAAAGACAAAAATACAGATCATCGTCTGGTGTGTTTACCGGATACCCCAGGTTCACAGGTTTAGTCCATTTACCAGTTGCAGAATCAAGCGTAGATCTGAACACATCATATCCACCCATACTGGTATGCCCGCGTGAACTGAAATACATAGTCCTCCCGTCTGCTGTAATGTATGGCGCATCTTCATCTTCATCGGTATTGATTACAGATGGCAACAGCTGCGGTTTGCTCCATGCACCAGTCGAGTCTTTGGTGATATAGCAAATATCCAGATCTCCATTTTTCTTTAAATGATTAGAAGCAAAATATACGGTCTTACCATCTTTTGTCATGAATGCATCGGCCTCAAAGTCTACTGAATTGATTTCTTCAAAAGATACGGGTGTTTGCCAGTTACCATTCACTTTTTCTGTCAGATAAATATCACCATCATGCAGATAACTGTATATATAGAGCTTGGTATCGTTATCAAATAACTGGATGGAAGCATCATGGCCGGTTGTATTTAAATGAAACGATTCAGGTTTGCTCCATTCACCTTTTGCATTACGGAATGTAAAAAATATATCTTCAAAAGGTTCTCCGTCATATTCTTCTTTAGCCTTCGCATCAGTCACTCTTCTTGAAGTGAACAGAATGAATGTATCTGTAGCAGAAGTAATCGGACTATGATCTGAAAAGCTTGAATTTACTATGGGACCAAGATTCCGCACATAATTATTGGAAGGGTTGGCAACAAAATCGCGTGCACAGGTAGCCTGGTATATGTAACGCTGTACTTCTTTATGCTGAATGCTGGTAGCAGGTATTTTCGACAAAAATGAAGTATAAAAGCGAATTGCTTCGTCAAACTTAAAATTCAAATGATTCGCCCTGCCCAACCAGTAATACAGATACTTGTCGTAAAGAGAATCAGTCTGGTAAACTTTTTCAAAATTTACCAGTGCCTGCTCTTTTGAATATCTGTATAGATTACAGACACCAGCTCTGTATAATACTTTGGTGTTGTTAGGTTCTGATTTAAGAATCTGTTCGTAAAATGCATAAGCATTTTTATATTGCCCTTTTTTGTAGCATTGATTCCCCTTTCTTAAAAACAGTTTATTGTTTTGAGAAAAACCAATACTGATGGATACTACAAATAGAAATATTGTAAAAATCAGTCCTCTCACATGCATCCGTATTGATGATTAACGTTTGATGATTTTAAATTCCGTTCTTCTGTTCAATTCCCTTCCTTCTTCTTCATCATCGTTGGTAGCAAGAGGTCTTGACTCGCCATACCCCTCGTAAGTCAGACGATCTCTGGATATACCATTTGCCACCAGCCAGTTCACCACTGCCTGTGCACGTTTTCTGGACAGCACTTCATTGTAGCTATCTGAACCTTTGCTATCGGTATGTCCTGAAATTTCAATCTTCATGGAAGGATTCGCTTTCAGTAACGCCAATAAATTATTCAATTCTTTTGTTGATGCCGATTTCAACGTAGCCTTATCGAAATCAAAATAAATATTTCTTAATACATAGATATTGCCAACTTCCAGTTTTTTCAGCACCAGGTTCTGGGTAATCTCCTGTTTGTTTGCGGCCATTGCCGGCGCAGAGAATGTTTTGTTGACAAAGCCGTACCCATCTTTCTCCGCGGATAACGTATAATTGCTTGCAGCAGCATCTTTGACTACAAAGGAATACATACCGTCTGGCCCGACTTTAAATTCAGACACCAACTCTCCATTTGCATTGGTAAGCTGTACGGGAGCCTGAATGGGCGTGCCTGTAACAGCATCTTTTAAAACACCTTTAATGGTTACCGGTACTACAGCAGCTGTTGTGGTTGTAGCGACGGGCACTACGGGGGTAGGTGCAATTTCCGGCACGTCTAAATTCATCGCCTGCATTTTTTCAATCAAGGCATCTCTATCCTCTCTCGGCGGCATGGTGATCATATAAATATCTTTTTCGCCTACGCCTTCATCTTTTGAAGATGCATAATAACCATGAGAACCATCACCCGACAATACGAAGTAAATATCATTATCAGCAGAGTTGATCGGATACCCCATGTTAATCGGTTCTATCCACTGATTTCTTGTTGAGTCAAAAACTGTTTTAAAAATATCATAGCCCCCCATCCCTTTGTGCGCTCTGGAGGAGAAGTATAATGTTACCCCATCAAAATCCATAAACGGACCTTCATCATCTTCCGGTGTATTGATCACATCGCCCAGGTTTGTTGGTTTACCCCAGAATCCTTTATCATTCATCTTTACCATGTACAGATCAAGACCGCCGTAACCGCCTTCTCTGTTACTGGCGAAAAACAATGTTGTACCATCCGGCGAAACGGCCGCAGCATTCTCATAATAGGAACGGCTGTTTACCGATCCTTCTATCGGCAGCGGTTTTGACCAGGATCCGTCTGCACGCTGCTTGCAATAATAGATATCCCCTGCACCATCATCTTTATAAATGAACAATTCTGAACCATCTGCAGAAAGTGCGATACTTGCATCATGCCCATCGGTATTGATGTTTGTACCTATATTCTGTGGAGCACCCCATTGTCCGTTTACCTTTTTGCAAATGTAAATATCTTCATAATACTGACCGGTTTCGTCAAGCAAACCACCAGTACTGCCGGGTCTTCTGGATGTAAAGATCATTACCTTTTCATCTGCAGAAATAACAGGTGCAAAATCCGGATAAGTGGAATTCACAATTTTACTTACCGAAGTAATCTGCACATCAACCGGATTAGCAACGAATTCTTTACCATTCTGGCATTCGTATAATCTGCGGTCTACTTTACTTATATATTGGCTTCCAGGTTCAAGGGTAGCTTTGAATTTCGAGTAAAAATCAATGGCCTGATCAAACTTCAGGTTCTCCTGATAGGCCACTCCCAGGTTAAATAAAATATCCTGATCTACTTTAGGATCTAATTTATAAGCTTGTTCAAAGTAAGACAGGCATTTGTGAGGATAATCCGAACGTAAATACTGTATACCTATTTTGTTATTTAAGCTGGCATTCGAAGGATTTAATTTATAGGCTTGTAAATATAAATTCAAAGCTGTTTTATTGTCGCCGTTTTCCTGAGCTGCATCACCATCCTTAATAAATCTTTTCTCATTTTGCGCAACTGAAAAAAAGTTTATAAAACAGATCAGATATCCTAAAAATAAAATTTTAGAAAAAAGCATTTTATAA
>JAGKWN010000033.1 GCA_021151805.1 Cytophagaceae bacterium
CTCAAAACCTCTTAAAACAAAAAGGTCATGCTTAATTAAAGCATGACCTTTTTGTTTTAAGAGCGAAGTATAATTTTTATTTCTCTGTATAGTTTGCCTTTTTGATCATCTCTTCAAAATAAAGAATAGACCAAACGATATTTGTTTTTTCTGAATAAGGAATAACATCATCCAAAGTTGCGTTTAAAGACTTAATAAAATCTTCTCTATTTTTTGCTTCTTTATCTAAGTGAGCAATATTGATCTCCGTTTCAGGAATTGACATATCCTTGAAAGTCGCGCCTGGCTCAGGATGTAGAGACAAGAATGGTAATGTTTCAATCAAATATGCTAATCTTGATTTATAAATATCAATCAATTCCAGCTTCTGCATTTTATCCAATTCACCTTTTGTATAGAATTTTGTGATCTTAGGAATTTTCACAAATGCGTGTGCTGTATCATTACCAATCTTTGTAAAAGCAGGTTCTTTAACGCTTTCGTTTGTAAAACTTAACAAAGCAAACATGCTTACCAATCCCAGTACAAATACAATGAACAGCTTTAGAATATTATTTTTCATATAATTAATTAAATTTTAATCAGATAATTAAGACTACAAGTTACGCAATATTTCGATTCCATGGATTAGGGGCATTTATTTAATACTATCAAGTTATCCACAGACACTATTCAAATTTATATATAATTATTTAATTTTCAAATATTTATATTACATCACTAAAGACCCGCTCTTTTTGTTGTAACATTTTAAAAACGAATCCGTTAAAAGCTTTCACACTCATTAATGCATTAAATATTTTTTAATTTCTTTCCTTCAATCAATTTACTTTTCCTTCTTCGGATTGCTAAGAAATATAAGCTACTTCAAAAATTATTTCCTTCTAAAATCTTTATCTTTACAGCCTTAAATTAGTTTACATGATCTCAATAGATGGGCTAGCCGTAGCATTCAGCGGCAATACGTTGTTCAGTGACGTTACCTTTAATATAAATGATAATGACCGCATCGCCTTGATGGGGAAAAATGGTGCAGGTAAATCAACCATGCTAAAAATTATTGCAGGTGTCGATAAACCTACACGTGGAAAAGTTACGGCCCCTAATGGTGCCGTTATTGCATATCTTCCCCAGCACTTGCTTGTAAAAGACGATAGCACCGTATTTGAAGAAACATCAAAAGCTTTTGCTACTGTTCTTGGTTTGAAAAAAGAAATTGATGAATTAAACCATCAATTGGAAACCCGCACAGATTATGAATCTGATGAATACATGAAAATCATTGAACGTGTATCTGAAGCGAGTGAACAATATTATTCCATTGAAGAAGTTAATTTTGATGCCGAAGTTGAAAAGACATTATTAGGTCTTGGTTTTCTTCGTGAAGATTTTACTCGCCCATGCTCTGAATTCAGCGGTGGCTGGAGAATGCGTATTGAGCTTGCAAAAATCTTATTACAAAAACCAGATTTAATTTTACTGGATGAGCCTACAAATCATTTGGATATTGAATCCATCCAATGGCTGGAAGACTTCTTAGTAAACAATGCCAAAGCTGTAATGGTTATCTCCCACGATAAGGCGTTTGTTGACAATATCACCAATCGTACAATTGAAGTCACTATGGGTAGAATTTACGATTACAAAGTAAATTATTCTCATTACTTAGAATTAAGAAAAGAGCGTCGTCAGCATCAGCAGAAAGCATTTGATGAACAGCAGCGTTTCATAGCCGACACTACAGAATTCATCGAACGTTTTAAAGGAACGTATTCAAAAACTCTACAGGTTCAATCCAGAGTTAAAATGCTGGAGAAATTGGAGCCCATTGAAGTTGATGAAGTAGATACGTCGGCCCTAAGCCTTAAATTCCCTCCGGCCCCACGTTCAGGAAATTATCCGCTTATTGTTACAGATCTGACAAAAAAATACGGCGACCATATCGTATTTCAGAATGCATCTATGACAATTGAACGCGGAGAAAAAGTTGCATTCGTTGGTAAAAACGGTGAAGGTAAATCCACTCTGATCAAGGCAATCATGAGCCAGATCGATTATGAAGGCGGACTTGAATTAGGCCATAACAGCATGATCGGTTATTTTGCGCAAAACCAGGCGTCATTACTTGATGAAGAGCTGACCGTATTCCAAACAATCGACACGATTGCTGTTGGTGATATCCGGACTAAAATCAGAGATATTCTGGGAGCCTTTATGTTTGGCGGTGATGCTTCAGCAAAAAAAGTTAAGGTTTTATCAGGAGGAGAAAAAACACGTTTAGCAATGATCAAACTTTTGCTGGAACCTGTCAACCTATTGATTCTTGATGAACCTACAAACCATTTAGATATCAAAACCAAAGACATCTTAAAAGAAGCGTTGGTAGCATTTGACGGAACAATCATTCTGGTTTCCCACGACAGGGATTTTTTAAATGGATTAGCGACAAAAGTTTTCGAATTCGGCAATAAGCGGATTAAGGAACATTTTGAAGATATCAATGGTTTCTTAAGAAACAAGAAAATGGATAGCCTGAAAGATATTGAGCGAAAAGTTAAATAAAAGAATGAACCGCCGTTTCTTAATGAATAAGAAACGGCGGTTTTTACTAATTTTTCACCTGCATTGATCCTTATACTAACTTATACGTATATACGTTAGTAATTATAAATCAGACTCGATTGTAAATATGATAAAAGCGATCTGTATAAGCATTCTGTTATTTTTTTCATTGACTGGCTTCAGTCAAACAGATACTATTATCAGTAAAACACAAAAAATCTCATGTGTTTCTATTAAGATAAAAGAAGACTCTGTTTATTATAAATTAGTTGATGGTACTGCAACGCTCGCTATATCTAAAAATGATGTAGAAAAGATCGTTTATAAAAACGGAAAAACGTTTACAGTAAAAACTACCTCAGCATTAAAAGTGATCGAAGGGGTATCAAACTTTGATGACATTATTATTACCCATAATCCAAGAGACGTTGAAGGCTACACTAAAATAGGCTCCATTCGTAGCAAATACCAGCATGTAAGCAAAGACAGGCACGCAAAATCATTGGAGAGGCCCTACCGGATATTAAAGATGCAGGCAGCCTTAAAAGGAGCCAATATTATATTAGTACCCCAACAAAAAGGGCTTATAGTGAGTGAGGAAGCAGACACAACCGTAACACAATTATATGGTACTGCCTATTGCAGCAACTTGCCCACACAGGAAGCATTTGAAAAAGTTGTAGCAGAGAAAAATGACTTTTCTTCGACAATACAGTGGTATATGCACCAGGGAAGAACGGATGTATATCAGCTGTATTTTAATGGTCAATTTCATATTGACAATACCTATACTGAAAACGGATTGGTATATATCGAAGGTGAATTAAAAAGCTTTCCCCGTGTTACTACCTTTCAATTAATTTCACTTACAAACAGAGCGTTCTATTTGTTTTTTGAATTGGACGGAACACAATACAATGTTAAGGTTGATCTATAAATACTCATACCGATATAACTAAAAAGCCCTGTTCTGAATTAATCAGAACAGGGCTTTTTTAGTTTATAACCTGCGACAGGTTTCTTTTGTTATCTCGCAATGTAGAATTTGTAATGATCTCCTTCCGGCGTCTGTATCAGATACAGTCCGTTTTCAAGAGTACCTGTTTCAATGGACGAAACATTCTTGAAAACAAATACCAGAGAGCCTTTCGCATCATACACTGATCCTGTAATCGCTTCTGAGAAATGGAGTGTTGTCTGTTTTACAGGGTTCGGGTATAATACAAAGATCTTCTTCCCTGTCTTGCCATCAACATCGGTTGGGGCGCAGCTTTCTTCTGTAAATCCGCAACCACACAAGCCTGGTTCAGTTTTATTCGGATCTGCAGTACACTCATCTCCTGCTACAGATACATAGCCGGTTGGTTGTGTGCAAGATGAAAGAATAGCCTGCGCATCCCCTGTACCATCACCATCCGTATCGGCATACCAGGTAACTGAAGTAACTACTGTAAGTGTTGTAATTTCAGATGTATTTTTACAATCATCTGTACTTGTTACTTCAACGGTATAATTACCGGCAGCAGTTGCTGTATATGTATCACTGGTCGCTCCTGTAATTTCTGTATTTGATTCAAACCATTTATACGATTTACCTGGACTTGAAGTCAATACCACCGAGTTACCTGAACAGAACGATGTCGAAACTGTTGTAATCGTTGCTGTTGGCAATGCATTTTCAGTAATAGCAACCGAACCTGAAGCTTTTTTACAGCCATCACTATTTGTTACTTCTACAACATAAGAACCGCCGGCGGTTACCGTATATGCAGATGTAGTTGCTCCACTGATTTCTGTTGTCCCATTAAACCATTTATATGAAGTGCCGGTTGTTGATGTCAATGCAACAGTACTACCAGAACAGAACTTATCTGAAGAAGTTGTTATTGCAGCTGTCGGCAATGCATTTTCCGTTACACTTACAGCAGATGAAACCTTTTTACATCCATTTCCATTTGTAACTTCCACTGTATAAGCACCAGCTGTTTTCACTTTGTAAATAGCTGCAGTGGCACCAGCAATAGCGGTTGTATTCTTACTCCATTTATAGGTAAAACTACTTCCAGCATTAGCAGTCAACTCCAGAGAATCACCGGTACAAACTTTTGTTGCTGGAGAAGTAATCGTTGCAGTTGGCAATGCATTCTCTGTAATACTCACCGGTGAAGATACTTTTTTGCATCCTGTAGAATTTGTTACTTCTACAGTATAAGAGCCTGCTGCTTTTACCTTATAAGTACTTGCTGAAGCACCACTGATTAATGTGCTATTTTTATTCCATTTATATAATAAGCCAGTGCCTGCATTTGCTGTCAGTAAAATTGAATCACCAGTACAAAATGCAGTTGCAGAAGATGTAATTGTTGCGGTTGGCAAAGGATTTTCTGTTACAACTACAGCATCTGAAACTTTTTTACAAGCATTTGCATTACTCACTTCTACAGTATATGAGCCGGCAGTTTTTGCCTTATATACAGAAGTTGTTGCTCCGCTGATCAATGTTGTATTCTTTAGCCACTTGTAAGTAAGATTAGCTCCTGTATTTGCAGTAAGTGTTACCGAATCTCCCGTACAGAAAACAGTACCTGAAGCTGTAAGTGTTGCGGTCGGCAACGCATTTTCAGTCAGTACAATGGCAGAAGAAACTTTTTTACAACCATTGCTATTTGTTACTTCTACGGTATAAGACCCGGCTACTTTGGCTTTATAAATTGAAGCTGTTGCTCCACTGATCACAGTGGTACTCTGTAGCCATCTATAGGTTAAACCAGTTCCAGTATTTGCAGCAAGAGCAACTGAATCACCTGTACAGAATGCCGTAACCGGAGAAGTAAGTGTTGCTGTTGCAGCAGTAGTTTCTGTAATTATTACAGGAGTTGCCGCTTTTTTGCAACTATTCGTATTGGTCACCTGAACAGAATAATCACCTCCTGTTTTCGCTTTATATGTCAGAGCAGTAGCACCTGAAATAGCTATGGAATTCTTATACCACAAATAGGTTAAGCCTGTTCCTGAGTTAGCTGTCAATACGATAGAATCTCCTGAACATAATGTAGTTGAAGGAGCCGTTATGGAAGCCGTTGGAAGAACGTTTTCAGTTATTGTAATGGCAGTAGATATTTTTTTACAGCCACTTGAATTTATTACTTCTGCTGTATAAGAACCACCGGCTTTAACTTTATAAGTAGCACCTGTTGCGCCAGAAATTAATGTTGCATTTTTATACCATGCATACGTTAAACCTGTACCGGTATTTGCAGAAACCAAAATTGAATCTCCCGTACAGAATACCGTTGATGGAGATGTGATCGTTGCTGTTGGTGCAGCATTTTGAGTTACCAAAATAGCGTTTGATACTTTGCTGCATGCACTGGCATTGGTTACCTGAACGGTATATGTACCCGCTGTTGTAGCTGCATATGTTGAAGCTGTAGCACCCGTAATCTGTGCTGCATCTTTATACCATTTATAAGTAAATCCTGTACCGGTATTCGCAGTCAGTGTTAATGAACTTCCCGCGCAGAAAGATGTTGATGGAGATGTTACTGAAGCTACACAGCTAGCTGCATAAGACACTACCAGTTGAGGTCCTTTCCCTCCAGGGTTTTCAGAAGATTGAAAAACAATTCTCTTCGCATTGTTATTTGGTGTAACAAGAACTACAGTTACTAAATTCTGATTTGCTGCAACTTTCGCTTTGATTAACGTTGTTAAATCGAGATAGTAATATTGATCTGTAGGTGTTACGTTCGTAACGGTAATAGAGTCGTATTTAACCAGTAATTTGTCTGGCTTATTATTCCAGGTAATTGCATTTTCGGTCCAGAGATTATTTACTCCTTCATATGCAATTACTTTAATAGAATTTACATCCGTTTCCGCAGTTAAACTACCATACAATTTTAATTTTACCGATGTAATATCTGCTGCATTACCCAAAAGCGTATTCAGGTCGAACATGATATACGTTTCTCTGTTTGGTGTTGCAGAATAATTTTTAACAACAAGATCATTAGGAGTTGTTGAACCATAAGTGATATTGGCATTGGTTCCGTCATAACTTGTATATTGAACAAATGCATCCTGTATAGGAGTGATACTATCCTTCGTCACCTGCGTTTCCTGGAACAAGGCAGTAAAGGTTGTGTCTTTATTCGCTGTAGTATATGTCTGATTCGCTGAACCACCATGAGACCAGCCGGTGAAGGTATATACTTTACCCTGGAAAGACTGCGGTGAAACCACATCAATGGTACGGTTAACACCTACAACACTTTGCTGTGTGTTTGGAGTCACTACAGGCTCATCATCTAATTTTACTGTTAACCCTGCCGGAATCGTCTTCAGCGTTATATTCTTTAACGTTGGCAACAAATTTACATAAGCAGTATCGGTTAATCCGCCGGCATCTGTAGCCACAACATATATTTTATAATAGATATCTGTATCGGTGTGACCGGAAACAGGGATGGTCGCAGAGAAACTTTTACTACCCGTAGCTGGTAATCCATCATGGGTGTGCGTATTGTGATGCAAGTCGAAATGCCATGTAAATGCACTTGCCGGCAAGACACCGTCCTGCGCATCCGTTGCTGTTGCAACAAAATTGAATACTTGTCCGCCAATAAAAAGTGAATTATTAGCAGGGGCCGTTGTAAAGGTAACTGTTGGCTTACTGTTAAATGCTGTAACTGTTAATACCGCAACAGCGCTGGTGTCTGCACCATAGGTATTGCTGATGATCACGCGGTAATTACCGGCATCTCCGGCAACCACAGCAGGTATTTTAAACAGAGAGTCAACTGCACCTGCAATATCTACCCCATTCTTTTGCCATCTGTAAGTAAAAGGTTTCACACCTGCTGCTTTTACAGTAAATGTTACGGGCTGGCTGGCTGCGATTGTCTGCGATGCAGGGTTTTGCAGAATATCCGGAATAGAACTTCCTGAATAAGCGATTTTATATAAAGCTGCCGGATTTCTTGTTAAGTAATATAAGTTTCCGTCAGCATTAACATCTACCGCTACAGGGGCACTTCCCTGTACATTGGCTATAAATCGTTCGATCTTTGTGCCTGTGACAGGATCCATTACGTCCATCCAGTCACCGCAATAATCCATGAAGAAATATTTGCCAATATATTTAGATGGGTAGTTGGTTGAAGTTGGGTTGAAAAAACAACCACCAGTAATGGCACAACCATTTACATTACTTGAGCCATGATCATAGGTATATACAGGGTTGGTATAAGTGGTGATAGTTGTATTTCCTTCAACATTCGGCCAGCCAAAGTTTTTATTTCCTACCGTACCATCATTGATTTCTTCCCAGGCATCCTGGCCAACATCATTGATAAATATCTTTCCTGTACCTGGCTGCACATCAAACGTAAATGGGTTACGCAATCCGTATTGCCATATTTTTCTTTTTGAAAGATTCGCATCAGTTGCATACGGGTTGTCTGTAGGAATTGTGCCATCTGCATTCAAACGTAATAACTTACCGTGTGTAACATTTAAATTTTGTGCGTTTGCTGGTGTAGCATTTTCACCAGCAGCGATGTATAATTTTCCATCAAGGCCAAAATGCAATGCTCCACCATTGTGATTGGTAGCTGTTGATAATGGATCCAGGTCTGTTATCAATGTTTCTGAAGCCGGATCAATCACATCACCGTTCATTTTAAAGCGGCTTACTTTATTATGTGTTCCGCCAACAGTTGTTGTATAAAAAATATAAATGTATCCATTGGTTGCAAAATTCGGATCAGAAGTAATCCCAATCAAACCTCTTTCCGTGTAATCACCACCGGAAGCATCAACCGTAATTGATAAAGCATTTCCTGCAACCAGAGCTCCGTTCTTAACCAATTTAACCGTACCTGCCTGCTGCCCAATTAAAATACGCCCATCCGGTAGCATTGTCATTACAGTAGGGTTTGTTAAATCTGTATTATTAATCAGTACCTGACTGAATGTAGGAGTCAGTGTTTCTACTAACGTAAGATTACCAAACACATCTGCATTCTGGTAAGCAACGTTTTTGTTCGTACCAGGAATATCTTCAGAACCAATAAAGCTTTGTCTGGTTGTACCACCATCATTATCACAATAAGCCATGGCAAAGCCCAATTGTTTGCCCACGGTTAATGTCGCCTTCGGATTCGAAGTTCCATTCGCATAAACATATGCATCTGTATATACATCGAAAGCTGCTTCCCAGGTGTATACTGTTCCATTTTTAGTTCTGGATATCGTAGCGTGGTTATTAAACAATCTTGGTGTACCAAGATCTGAATCTACAATATCACCTAAAGTGGAAACGTGGTAAGCAAAAGCATTGTAGGTGTTTTCATGACCACCGCCGGAGTGGTTTTCATCCAGAAAAATTTCCCAGGTATCATCTTCCCAGTAATTTGAAACCGGGTCGGCATAATTATCACCTAAAACATCGTCTGTAATTTCTGCCAATACATATAATTTATTGGCACTCCAGGAAACCTTAAATCTGCCGGTAAAATCTGCAGCCGAGGGTTGCACACCTAACCATAAATAATTAACAGAGTACCAGGTTGCTGAGCTCCAGCAGGCATCGCTGCCATTACCATCAATAACCGGAGCCGTTTGTGCCCGGCTCGCCTGATAATTATTTCCATTTCCTGCAAAGGAAATCAAAGAAACAGCGAAGCAGAATACAGTAAATAGTTGTTTCATTTTAAAAGTAAAGTTTATACTGCAAGATACAAATAATTGTACAATTGCAGTAATTATTTGACTTAATTCAAGTTTAAAACCATCCCCTGCGCAAAAAGGGGTAAAACATGGAAATTGTTATTATTTTTTGTGATTGATGGGCAATTGTTTGAAAATCCCGGCTACAGCCGCATTAATTTCCGTTGGTATGTCGGTGGTAATATTTATATCCTCATTCGCTCCACCTCCCCAGATAAATCTTCTGGATTTTGTTTCATACATATTAATGATCAATGATCCTTCTTCAACATGATGTTTGGTAACCTGACCACCGGAAATAGGTGCAGAAACAGATGCACCGTAATAATAGCCTCCCCAATATCCCATTGCATTAGCTGGATAGCCATTTGCAGGAACTCCATTTACAGGAGTTGACGACCCCATGTTGTATCCGTTCGGATCAAAGGCCGGTCCGCCATAATAGTTTTGGCCATAGTAAGCTGGTGCATAAACCGATACACCTACACTTGTGGTCGGTGCCTGCTTATATACATCAGATTCCTTAATCTTTGTATCGAACATAAAAACTACATCCGGATTGATCGTATCCAGTATCATTCCTTTCTTTAATAATTCTGCATCACAGGTTTTGATAATATAATTTCCATACGGTTTATCTTTTCTGTGCATATCAATAACTGTATCGTAAGGCGCGATCCAGGCAAAGGTTTTATATTTTGAAAAATCTGTCTTCTTATCATAATCTGAGAAGAATTTCATTTTCACAATAAATGCACTCAACAAACACAAAAGAATCAGGGGAACAAAAATACTTTTTTTCATTATTCGTAAGATTAATAGATGGTTACAAGGTAGTGATTAAATAACTTATTCAGCTTATTGAATGACATTATATTTACACAACATGAAACTCTTTTTCCATAAGTTCATTCCCGTTCACAACAATGGACAGTTTGTGCTTACCCGGATAATGTTTGCGGGTCGTCAAATCCTTAAATGATATTTTTTTATTAAAAACTACTGAACATCCTTTTTCATAGGTCTGCTCGGTAATCTTAAACAGCTTACGGCTACTATTCCCGGTTCCTTTCATGTAGTAAACAGCGAACTCAATTCTCAATCTTGAATTTGCTTTTGGATCAGTATTCAGCACAAACGAAAACGATAATGTTTCTCCCAAGGCAATTTTCTTCCGGTCAACGGTTAGTTCCTTTACTTCACAACGCACAACGGTATGCAGATCAAACAAACCCAAGACTTCACCATGAGCCTTTTTTAACAATGTACGCGCCCCGTGTTTGATGATCCAATCGGTATTTTTAGAAATACCCTTCCATCCTTTTATAATATCAATCACCACATGCGGATTGTCTTTTGCAATATCGTTCAGGTTATTGGCTACACTTTTTCTGACATATTCCGAGTCATCATTTTTTAAATTATCCAATACCGGTAAAATTAAGGATGGATCTTTTTTGAATGCTTTCAATGACATTCCCCATGGTAAACGTGGCCTGCAGCCTTCACTTGAAAAACGGCGTACGTTAGCATTTTTATGTTTAGACCATTTCAACATGTACTGCATAATCTTTTCCGGATCTTTATCCAGAAAAGAGCGAATCGCAAATTCACAGCTTGTGTACTGCGTAACTTCTTCAATGGCTTTCATGGAAAGCGCCACATGATCCCGTCCAAACATTTCAATATATTCCGGCAGAAATAAATATTCAAAACTCTGCTGTTGTTTTGAATGCGCTTTCAGGTAATGTACCCATTCAATAATGATCTCAACATCCTGTTTATAATTCTGCGTTAAGTACTGATGCAAAACTACCGCCAGGTGTTTCATACGTTGCTTTAACTCTCTGTTCTCCCACTCCTTATCAAACACAGCCTTTTCAAATGCTTTAACATTGAACGCTGGATACACTTTTTTCAATGAAGTAGTTAACGATTTAATAAATATTGGAGAATATACATTTTTAAGAGGCTCTGCCATAAGAAGAAATATAGACGTAGTAAAACTATTTATTGAGGAATCAAATCACAATACCAAAACCCTTTTGTTTGCACCGGAGATTTACATACATCATCCACAGGAACCTGCAGCGGTTTGTATACTTTTTCCCCAAGGTCAAAGGTTATTTTTTTATTAAACAAAGGACCTGCATAACAGAATGTATGATACTCTCCATTTTCTCCGCACGGATCAACATGTTGAGGCAGGTCTTGAACAAAACCCACATCTATTTTCCTTCCTACCCAGGAAGGTGTAAAATATCCATCATTGATGCAGCAGGTAACGGTTTCGAATCCATCTTGTATAAAATCATGGATCAATTGTTTCGTATTTATTTTCCATAAAGGAAATACAGCCTGCATATCTACCCTGGCAAGATTCTTTTCTCTATAATCTCGTAAATCTTCCAGAAAAATATCTCCGAAAATAACATGCGTAACACCTTCAGACTTTGCCTTGTTTAAAGCCTCAGTCATCAGCTGCTCATACTCTTCATTCGTGCCTGCATGTACACGTACCTTTATAACAGGAATGCCAATAGCATCTGTTTGCTTATCTAATAATTCTTCCCGCACACCATGCATGGAAATTCTTCCCACCTGACCATTAATGGTTGTTAAAAGATATTTTACATCATATAGTTTTTCCTGAAGTACTTTATACAGGCAATACGACGAATCTTTTCCACCACTCCAGCAAAAGATTGCCGAAGGAACATCGGACTTATTTTTTATATCCATAGGGACAATGTCTACAGCCATTCTGACAACAACTTCCTCTTTTTAAATGAAACCAGGAAGTAAACACATACAACCCATTTTCGATGTAATAATCAATGTTTTCAATCAGCTTTGTATTTGTTTTTATTTTTTCACGAAGATTTACCGGAATACCGGACTGCGTATACGCTTCAATCTTCACAGCAACCTCTGCCTGCAAACATTTTTCACACATACAATCTCCGATAATGCGTTCCAATACAGGCGGATAATCCATACACCAGCATTTACCTGATTCTACAGTACAGGAAAATATCGCATTACATATTGAACAGGATTTCATGCTTTGTATTCACTTACAATCGTTCTCTCTATTGCCAACCGGAGCATTCAATGATGATAAATAAAAAGCCCGGCATCATTTCAAGTATAAACATTTATGTATATTTTCGATGATTACAAGATACATATATGTCTAAAGGAGAATCAAATATAGCTATTGTCGGAGCTTTTACCGCCAACTTATTAATTGCAATTATAAAATTTATTGCAGCAGCAATCACAGGTAGCTCTGCTATGTTATCTGAAGGAATACATTCTTTGGTTGACACCGGCAATACAGGTTTATTATTGTTCGGCGATTACCGCAGTAAGAAAAAAGCTACACCCAGCCACCCCTTCGGATATGGAAGAGAACTTTATTTCTGGAGTCTGGTGGTAGCAATTTCATTATTTGCAGTTGGTGGCGGTATGTCTATCTATGAAGGAATATTACACATTCAACACCCGGAAGAAATAGAAGATCCGTTCTGGAACTACATTGTTATTGCATTGGCATTTGTATTGAGTGCCGTATCATTATTGGTTGCCGTAAAAAAATTCCTTGAAGACAATCCAGACAAATCATTCTGGCGTGCTATTAAAGAAAGTAAAGATCCGGGTACGTTCAGTATTTTATTTGAAGACTCTGCAGACATCTTAGGTCTTATCATTGCTTTCCTGGGTGTATATCTTGGCCATACATTAAACAACCCATATATAGACGGGGCTGCATCTATAGCAATCGGTTTAATCTTATCCAGTTTATCTCTGATGCTCGCATTTGAAACAAAAAGTTTATTAATCGGAGAAAGTGCTGACCAGGAATTAATCGATAAAATTGTTTTAACCATAAAAGAAAATAAAAGCGTAGTACATGTACGTAGCCCGTTAACATTACACTTCGGCCCAAGAGATATTTTACTTGCACTGGACATTCAGTTTGACCCCAACCTGCTTATGAATGAAGTAGCGGTAAACATTGATCAGATTGAAGATTCGATACGATTAAAATACCCTGAAATCAAACGTATTTATATTGAAATAAAATCAATCACCTATTTCTCTGAATCCCCACATAAACCTATATAAAGAAAAAATCCCTTCCCGATTGCTATCTGGAAGGGATTTTTTCTTTATACAAATGGAGTAAAATTTACCCTCTTAAAATTCTCAGCTTATCGTTCAGCTTTTTCAATTCAATTTCAGCATCCTTGATTTTAACCATAACCTGCTCCTTTAAAGCTGACGCTTTAGGAGAATTAGCGAAGAATGCCATGTTGTTATTATACTGTTCAATCTCCGTTTTAACGGTAGCGGCTTTACGTTGAAGATCTTTTACCAAAGATTCTACATGCTTGTTTCCACCTTGTTTAACTTCAATTTTCAACTGTAATTTTTCTTTCAACTCAGTTTCAATTGGCATCTTATCAATAAAAGCTAATAATACCTCTCTGAATTTTTCCTGAAGCACTTTCTTATTATCCATAGGAACAAAACCTAAATCTTCCCACTTCTGAAGATAACTCATCAACGTCTCTTCTGTTTCTGCAGTTACTGCTTTCACTTTCGCTTCAAGTTCTTTGATATAAGCTTCTTTCGCTTTTAAATTTTCTACAAGTACAGCTTCTGCCTGTACTTTCAGATCTCGCTGCTGTTGAAAGAAAGAGTCGCAGGCTTTTTTAAACCGCTCATAAATGGAGTCCTTATATTTAATAGGAACCTGACCAATTTTTGCCCATTCTTTTTGCAATTGAATCAACGCTTTTGATGTAGAAGCATAATCTTCATTGTCTTTTAATGCTTCAGCTTTTTCACATAAAAGAACTTTTCTATCCAGATTGTCTTTGCGTTTTGCATCAAGCTTTTTGAAAAATAAATTCTTGTTTGAAAAGAATTTTTTTCCGGAAGCCCAGAACTCTTTTGAAAGTTCTTTTAATTTATCTTCAGGTACCTGACCAATCTTTTTCCATTCTTCCTGAATATGAAGTACGGCATCTGATTTCTCTTTCCAGTCATCAATTTTTTCAGAAACAAATTCTTCGTATTGTTTCAGCTTTGATATCAACTCTTGCTTCAACAATAAATTAGCTTCTTTCTGCTTAGAAAGTTCTTCCAGAAATTGCTGACGTTTTGCATGCAACGTATCACTTACCGTTTTTAATTTCGTCCAGATTGTTTCGTGCTCTTCTTTAGGGACTGGCCCTAAATGTCTGAACTCATCCTGCAACTTACGCATTTCATTAAATGCAGTCTGTACATTCGGATGATGCACCAATTGTTCAATCTTCGAAACAATCTCTTGCTTTAATGTTAAATTCTTTCTTCTATCAAGTTCTTTTAATTCAAAATACATGCTTCTATTGTTATAGAACATGTCTGTTAAAGCCTGATAGTTGGCCCACAATTCTTTTGCTTCGGCAAGTGTCACAGGGCCTGTAGCTTTCCAGGTTTCCTGTAATTTTTTAAATTCCTGAAAAGAACCGGCACTTTCATCAGAAGCAATGATTGACCGCATTTTATCGAGCAATTGCTTTTTGATTTCAAGATTTTTATGTTTTTGTTTTTCTAAATCTGAAAAATGTGCGGAAACTTTTTCCTTCACTTTAGAAAACACTTCTTCGAATTTGTTTGACAAGTCATCTTTCCGGTATTTAAAATCTTCCGGAGAACTTCCGTCTTCAATAAATTTAGCAAGGGCAACATGCTCTTCCTGTTCTAAAATATGTTCGTAATGCGCACGAATACTTTTCAGGTTTGCAGAGGCTTCGTGAAAATTACTTTCCGGATTCATATTATCCAGATATTTCACCATGTCCAATTTAGAAAACTGACTAAAGTCTTCTTTGTGCACATCCTCATTACTTGCTAATTCCACAGAATCATGCAATTGAAAATCATTATTCAATTCCTCTGAAACACCCATCGCGATAGTATAAAATTTATATTAGTGATTATTTTAATTTAGTCTTGGATCAATCGGGTAGTTTGAAAGTGCTTTATAGTCACCGCCCATATTACGCAAAACTCTTTGCCACATTGTCTCTGCATTATTACCAAACATTTCTTCAGAATTTATGTCTGTAATAATCCATGAATGGCTCTCTAATTCATGCTCCAATTGATCTTCTCCCCAGCCCGAATATCCTAAAAAAAATCGACAATTATCCAGTTTCAATTCTCCTTCCTGAATTAAAAACTTTAAATGATCGAAATCTCCTCCCCAATATAAATCATCTTTTATATGAACAGAATCCTTCAATACAGCTGATTCCTGACGCAATAAGAAAAATAAAGAATCTTGTGCAACAGGCCCGCCTAAAAACAATTTCTTTTCAAACGACAACTTTTCTTCCAATACAGAATTTATAGTAAGACTTGTTGATTTATTCAACATAAAACCAAAGGCACCGCTGTCGTTATGCTCACAAAGCAACACCACACTTCTTTCAAAAGTGGCATCGCCCAGAAATGGCTCTGAAATCAATATTTTCCCTTTAGTCAGCAAAATCAATAAGTCTTTTTATTTATTTTCAATATCGAAAAAAATGATTACGATGTAAACAACTATTGTTATTAATTATTCATTTCTACCTATGTGAAAAATTATTATCGTAAAAGTCATATTAAGCCACATATTAAGCCCTACCGCACACCTAAAGCTACTGAATTTATTACCTATAAAGAAAAGTGCTTATTGTTATTTTTGTGTTATATTATATAATATATAAAATTAATCCTATGAAATACCTATCCATTGCTATGCTGGCAGCTGCCGTACTTTTTTTGATTGCATGCCGCAAGCATAACGATGCGCCATACCCATACAATTACTATTCAATTGTGCCGGATACCAACCGATTTGTAGTACCGAACACTCATACAAATACCAACGGCTACAAAGTGTCCTACTATCCAAATTCAAATATTAAAAGTGCGGAAGGCAATTACGAAAATGGGCATGCAAGCGGCTATTGGAAGATGTATTACAGCAATGGCAGATTGATGCGGGAAGGTAATTATTCCAACGGGCAACTCTCCGGCTATTGGAAGTTCTATTATGCAAACGGATATAAAAAGGAAGAAGGTAATTATCAGAACAACATCAAAAGTGGTAATTGGATCTACTACTATTCTACTGGTATTGTTTCTGCTCAAGGTAATTATTCCAATGGGGTAAAAGAAGGTGAATGGAGCTATTACAATACAGACGGAACTTTGTATTATAAAACAAATGATTAATTTTAAGAGGACTTATAAGAAGACTGAATAAAATACGTTTTCTTATAGTAATCTTAAGTAAATATGAAAACGAATTTAGCAGACATCCGAAAAGATTATTCCTCCAGAACACTGGATACAAAAGATGTACATGCATCTCCGATTGAACAATTTAATCTATGGCTAAAGCAAGCATTGGACTCAGGTGCATTGGAAGCAACCGCAATGAATCTTGCAACAGTAAGCAAAGAAGGGAAACCCGCATCAAGAATTGTTTTGCTTAAAGGAATAGAGCATGCATGTTTTGTATTTTACACCAATTATCAAAGTCACAAAGGTGATGATATAACACAAAACTCATCCGGAGCGTTGAATTTTTTCTGGCCTGAACTAGAACGCCAGGTTCGTATTGAAGGTACCATTGCTAAAGTTTCTACAGTAGATTCTGATACCTATTTTGAAAGTCGTCCTTACGCCAGCAAAATAGGCGCTTGGGTTTCGGAGCAGAGCAAAGAAATTGCAAGCCGCGAGGAACTGGAAAAGCGAATTGAATATTACGAAAAAAAATATCCTGAAGGCACTACAGTTCCAAGACCTGCTTATTGGGGAGGGTATGCGCTCAAGCCTAATTATTTTGAATTCTGGCAAGGCAGACCAAGTCGCTTGCACGACAGAATTGTTTATGACCTGGAAGAAAATATACGATGGAATATTTATAGAATCTGCCCTTGACAAGAAATCCCGAATTCCAAAAAAAACAAATTCCAAACAATAGTTCAATCGTTTGGAATTTGTTTTTTTGGAATTCGGGATTTTAATATGATGCTATATTAAATCAAATAAGTCTCTTACCCCCACCTGTTTCTCTTTCGTAAAACCTTCGCCATACGTAACACCTATGGCATGACCGAATTCTTTGGCACGGGCTTCAATAAATTCTAAAAAACCTTTTCCTGAAATATATGTTTGCGGCTCAGCATTAGCAGCTGTTTCATCTGTATAGAATTGAGATTTAAATGCTTTGATGCATGCCAGTTTGCCAGCCCATTGTCCGCTGATGTCTACAATAAAATCCGGCTGAATATATCGGTCCTGAATATAATGATATACATTTTTAGGTCTCCACGCTGTTTGTGTATTCCCTTCCCATGTTGTTTCAATTTTCCTAAGGCCTGCCAGGAAACATGCTCTGGAAGCCAACTCAGATCCTTTTCCATGATCGGGATGGCGATCATCAATAGCATTACACAAAACAATCTCTGGTTGAAAATACCGGATGTATGAGGCTAACTTTACACAATGTTCTTTATCCGATTCAAAAAAACCATCAGCAAAGCCTGCGTTGTAGCGTGCTGTCAACCCTAACAGTTTAGTAGCGTCTGCCGATTCCTGTGCCCGTATTTCAGGAGTTCCCCGGGTACCTAATTCACCCGCAGTTAAATCAACAATAGCAACTGTTCTGCCAAGTTCGATTTGTTTGAGGATTGTTCCTGAACAAGCCAGTTCAGCATCATCGGGATGCGCGGCAAAAACAAGGATATCTACTTTTTGTATCATACGTTTAACGTATCCGCAGTCGCTGTCCGGCGCGGATAACGGTTTTGGTAGTAATACGGTTTAAGCGGCAGATCTGCGTAACAGAAACTCCATATTTTCTGCTGATCATACCTAAGGTTTGTCCGGAACGAACAGTATGGTAATACACTTTACGAGCTTCTTTTGCATACGCATAATGTTCAGGTATTAAAGAGAAAGTCGCTGAACGTAATTTGTGATTCGGGAAGTCGTACATATATGTAGGATTGAAAGCATTTCCGGCATAACGTACTTCAAAATGTAAATGCGGACCGCTGCTTCGGCCTGTATTTCCACCTAAACCAATAACTTCTCCAGCTTTTACGATCTGCCCTACTTTTACATCCTGTCTGCTCAAGTGCGCATAAAGCGTTTCAAAACCATTGTAATGACGGATCAGAACATAATAGCCATAGCCACCTGAGTTGTATTGTACAATCCGAACAATACCGTCAAAACAGGCCATCACGGGATCTCCTACTTCAAGATCCAGATCAATACCATAGTGCCAGCGTCCACTTCGGGCACCGAAACTGGAATTTGTTTTACTGTAGCTTAATGGCATAGACCAGTAGTGGCCTGCCAGGGAATCATATAATACCATGGAGATGGTATCTTTAAAATCTGCAGGATCTATCTTATAAGGATCAATGGATCGGGTATCCCAAACAGAATAATACTGAGCAATTGTAATCCAGGTAGAATCTGTATTTATCTGTTCTTCAACTTCAACAATAACAAATTCATCTTCGCCCACTTCCTCACCTTCCTGCCAGGAAGAGGTATCTTCTTCTATAATTGACCATTCCTTTTCAGCGTCAAAAATATAATCAGAATGCAATCCACCGGCAACTGTATCTACAATATCATCGGTAAATAATACATCATCCATATCCGGACTCTTGTACTCAATAGCTGGTGCCTTGGTCTTATCAAAATCTCTATCCCCTTTTTTAGGATTGCCCGGATCCTGTGCAAAACCGGTATATACAATTCCAAAAAAGAGAACAACTAAAATTATACGCATGCTTACATGTTTACGCCGTTACAGCTTCTTTTGCTGCTAAATATCTTTCTGCATCCAACGCTGCCATACATCCTGTACCTGCAGCTGTTATAGCCTGACGGTATACATGATCCTGCGCATCGCCACATGCGAATACTCCTTCAATGTTCGTTTTAGATGTACCTGGAATTGTTTTTATATAACCATTTTCATCCATATCAATCCATCCTTTGAAAATATCTGTGTTCGGTTTATGACCAATAGCTACGAAGAAGCCTGTGATAGCAATATCACGTGTTTCACCGGTAACATTATTTTTAACACGCATACCTTCTACATCTTCTTTACCTAAAACTTCATCCGTTTCAGTGCTGAAAAGAACTTCGATATTTGGTGTATTTAAAACTCGCTGCTGCATGATTACAGAAGCAGCTACAAACTTATCTTTACGAACAAGCATGTATACTTTCTTACAAAGCTTTGCCAGGTAACTTGCTTCTTCGCATGCTGTATCACCAGCCCCTACAATAGCAACATCCTGTCCTCTGAAGAAGAATCCATCACAAACAGCACATGCAGAAACGCCTCTGCCATTCAAGCGCTGTTCTGACTCAATACCTAACCACTTTGCCGCAGCACCTGTAGAAATGATTACAGTCTCTGCTTCGATAACTGTTTTCTCATCAACAGTTACTTTATGTACCGGACCTGTAAAATCTACAGAACTGATCGTACCATAACGAATATCTGCACCAAATCTTGTTGCCTGCTTTTTAAAATCTTCCATCATCTCTGGCCCCATTACTCCATCCGGATATCCTGGGAAATTCTCAACATCGTTTGTGATCATAAGCTGACCACCCGGCTGAGCCCCCTGATACATAACTGGTTTTAAACCAGCACGTGAAGCATATATCGCTGCGGTATAACCTGCAGGACCTGAACCAATAATTAGACAATGTACTTTTTCTACTGACATAAGCTTAATGAATATTAGAGTTCTCAATTTCGGCAATTTTGCCATTTTAAACAAAACATATAGGCATTGTGTAAGGTTCTGTGGAAAAAAGAATTTCCGCGAGTTTTTACAATTTTCAGCACAAAACGAAGTTTTATCCTCTAAACCTGTATCTTTTAGTTATTTCAGCAGTTATGCAATTAAAAATCCTTATGAAACACAAACATATTCTTTTGCTCGTGTTCGTTTTGCTAATGAGCGCATGCAGCAAACAATCAGCTCCGTCTATGGAGACCTATTCACCTGACAAGGAAATGAAAATTATATTGGAGGGCAGCCGCACAAATGCACTTGACTCCTGGTTGTTGGAAATTGAACTTGATTATAAGGGCAGTAAAAACAAAGTATACCAGGAATTTTATGCAGACGAAGTAAACAAAAAGAACGTCTCTTTTGACTGGAAATCTAACACTGCTTGTCTGATCCATCTGACACAACGCGATGGCGTAGTTATTACAGTTCCGATCAAAGTATCTAAACTGTAAACACCATTTCAAATAAAGAAATCTATGCGAACCAGACATTTTATTTTTCTTATTGCTCTGCTGTATTGTTTTATTCAATGCAGTTCACAAACACGCAATACCCAAGAAGCCGCAGGAGAATCTATTCCGTTTGATACACTTGCAAAAACCATTCATGTGTATGTTGCCTTGTGTGACAACACTTATCAAGGGATCGTACCCGTTCCTGAAAAGATTGGTAATGGCCAGGATCCGATGAATAATTTATACTGGGGTTGTCCGTATGGCATTCGCACATATTTCAAAAAAAGTTCTGAATGGACTTTCGTAAAAAGCTCAAAAATAAATTCTACCATTCTAGAACGGCTGGTATTTAAACACGCGACGAAAGACTATTACCTGATTGCAGATGCATATAATGGCAAAGAAATTAAACAATGTACCGAAGATTTCCTTTCCGGTTGCGCAGGTTTAAAACCGGATACGATTCATGTAAAAAATAGAGCCATTGGCATTGGCGGTAATGCAAGCCTCTTGTCGTATATTGGCCACGATGGTTTGATGGATTTCCGTATAGATGAATCGTTTAATAAAAGCGATGATAAAAAGCGGAACTGCATTATACTAGCCTGTATCAGTAAAAGTTATTTTTCACCACATCTGAAAAATACGGGTGCTAGCCCACTTGTATGGACAACCGGACTGATGTGCCCGGAAGCATATACCCTACATGATGCATTAACTGGCTACGTTAATCACGAATCCAATGAAGCAATACGGACCCGGGCAGCACTGGCATATTCGAAATATCAAAAATGCAGTGAGAAAGCCGCACGGGGATTATTGGTTACAGGATGGTAAAATCTAACATATTAACAGTAGTAAATAATGAGTTTTTTTGATGGATAAATTTTTAGCTTTTGAAAACTGTTTGTATTTTTAAACAATGCATTTTTAATCTTTCAATTGTTTTTTACTAACACTTTTCAATCATGCTAACAATCAGAATTATTTTCCAGCTATTGTTTACGTTACTATTTAAGCGATCCAAGCTTCCTGAAACGATTGATAAAATCGATGCCTTGCTCACACGTAAAGTCACAAATGAAGAACGCTTAAGAACGGTAGCCATATTGAACAGAATCTTAGGTACACGCATTATGCGCTGGATCATTGAATTCTTTTTATGCAAGGCCTCCAAAGGAGAATTCATAGAAATCAACAATGCGGATTTCATCAAACGCTATCAACGTTACATCCCGGAAACGGATGAACGCATCAGCTGGGCGAACTGGGCCAATACTCAAAAATCTCAACCATTACATTTTTTAATACCCGGCAACGGTCCGCATATTGATGTTGTACTTAATTATAAGAAGCTTGGTGATTATGATTTTGATGGATTGAAAAATATTCAAAAGCTTATCAAAGATGCTGAAACCAAAGGACTACGGGTACGAAGTGTAGCATCCGGACACTCCCTCTCTGACATTGCGGTTACCGGAGACTTCATGATCAGCACAAAAAAAATGACTAAGCCTCAACGCAGAGCCAATCAACCATACATCAAAGATGAATTCCGTAACGGTCATCGAGCATACATACACAAGGAGGGTGATGTAATCGAAGAGAAACGGTACTTATTCGAAACAGGTTCGGGCACATTACTGGAAGACCTGAAACAGATATTAGAAAAAGAAGGTCTTGCATTCCCTAATATGGGAGGTTCTGATGTACAAGGTTTCATGGGCGCAGCATCAACATCCACACATGGCTCAGGTATTGGATTAAAACCATTTCCCGACCTGATCAAATCCATGGTATTGATCAGCAGCAATGGCAAAGCTTTCAGACTGGAACCGGAAGATGGTATCACTGATCCTCCACTTTATGCTCAGTCAGACGAATATAAAGTACATGGCATTGAACTGATACAAGATAATGATCTGTTTTATTCCACGACCGTATCCATGGGGTGCTTTGGAATTATTTTTTCTGTCGTCATTGAGGTAGTTGACTTTTATTACCTCAAAGAAGAGCGTACACCAAGTACCTGGGAAGTTGAGCGGGAGAAACTGATCACACTTGGTCTAAATCATATTCGTAACAACAGACATTTTGAGTTGGCTGTTAATCCATATCCGGTTAATGAAAAAGGTGAATTGGATAAAGTACACGGCTCACGGTATTGTATTGTTACAACCCGTAATGTTATTTCTAAACCATCTTCAGATCAGTCAAACTCCCCTACTGAAAAACGGAACTTCCTCTCTTCACTGGCTTCGGGCTTGTACTTTGTAGGTTCAATTTCTGTTTTTATGTTTAACCGCAAACCCAACAATATTCCAAAATCAATTTCCGGCTCTTTAAAACGTATTGTTGATTGTGACAAAGAAGGTGGCGGTTATTCTGACAAATATTATAATGTATTGAATCAAGGTTTACTGGAAATGAAATTTTTCGGTTATGCATCCGAAATAGCTTTCACCATGCAGGATAACACATATATACATGCGATTGATAAAATACTTGAAGAGTCTGTACGCATGGCTGAAGAACACGGCCAATACAATCCAAGCCCTATTGCTATACGCTTCACCGATGATTCACACTCTTACCTTTCGATGATGCACAACATGGCAGCCTGCAGCGTTGAGGTTGTAAGTTTAAAGGGCTTTATCGGCGGAGAGGATTTTCAGCGCCGTATTGAAAGAGAGATGATCGCATTCAACGGCCGACCACATTGGGGACTGCATCTGGAAAGCTTATCCTTCGATCGCATAGAAAAGTTATATCCTAAATTTCCGGTATGGCTGGAAGCGTATAAAAAATTCAACGCATCGCGAGTATTCAATAATCCTTTTACTGATCGCACGGGCATCTCTGCTGTGCTTGATAAACAGGAAGCGTTTATGGAATAAATGCTTAATATTAGCAACGCCAATAAAAGAAAAGATCCATGATGTATGAATCATGGATCTTTTCTTTTATTCTGTAATTCTAATTCGACACTATTTCATTACAACAATCTTCTGTACACCTGTTTCACCATTCACGAGTTGTACTTCAACAAAGTAAACACCTTCAGCATAGTTATTCATTTGAATATTGTTATCTGTTGACTCAGCTAATACATTACCAAGCTGGTTCATTACCCGCACCGACTTTATATTCTCTGTACTTCTGATTGTTACCTGATCAATCGCAGGGTTGGGATACAATACAAATATATCCGCAACAGAAGTTTGGGTTGCTGTAGTTATACCAGAAACAAATTCACTATCTGTTGTGTACAATTCATCACCTGTCCCCTTTAAGGACGCAGTAAAATAAAGAGCACCGTCATGTACAAAGAGACTGTTAGGCTGTGGCGAATATTCGATAAAACCTTTCTTATCCTCCAGAAAATCACATTGAGTATGAGTACCATCAAACCTGAATAATTCTGCTCCAAAATAATTACCGGCACTAGCTCCTGCCATATATAAATACTCTCCATCTGTTTCCAGCTCATAAGGTCCGACAGGATAAGTTTTATACCTCACGTCAATAAATACAGTCGACTCTTTAGTACCATCCGTTTTATAAAGCTTATTATCATAATGCATACCATTTGTTGTGATAAAATATAATGCATCCTGAAATACCGTAAAGCATCTGGTATGAATATTTTCAGCAGAAAGAGTCATCATCAAAGTAGTCCCGGCAGTAGTACCATCACTCACCCAAAGCACATGTTCGCTATCAATTCCTTTTTCAATTGCTGCAAAATAAAATCTATCTTTCCATCCAAAAACCATTTCTTTTTCTAATAAATGTTTCGCTGAAAGGATTTTAAATTCTTTTATTTTTTTTGTTCCTGCAACCGTCCCATCTGTTACCCATAAACTACTGCAACAGTTATCATCCGGATTTTTATAAAAGAAATAAACCTTATTACCTACCTGAGTTAACAACGCCTTTTCTGCTACATCAGCTCCGCTGTTAATGACAGCCAGTTCTGTTGTACCAGTTGCAGTACCATCCGAGATATATAATTTCAATTTATCATCTGCAGCATCTGCAGCCATAAACACCAATGCTGTATGTGAAATTTTACTAATATCCGAGATCGTATAAATACTACCGAATGTTAGAACCTCAGAAACTGAAAGAGTAGTGGGATCAATTTTCATCAATGCTTGTGAGGTCGTGCCGTCATTTGTAAAAAACAATCCGTTATCAATTAATTCAAGCCCATGAATAGCAGTAGTTGCTGTGTAGACAGTAGATGTTCCGGCATCTGTACCATCAGTGACAATAATTTTATAAACAGAAGTTGATTCAATGGCAACAAACGCAACCTTACCATCAGGTAGAGTTTTAAAATCGGAGAAAAGAATTTCATCGTTCGTAAAAATGGTACTATAAGACAGGCGTTGACCATTACCTGCAACATCTACTGCAGCCAGGGATACTATAGGAATGTTATGTTCCTTATCTAAGGAATCATACCTTACTATAAGTTTTGTTCCGACAGAATATAAAACGCCTTTATCGGAGCTGCCAAAAGAATTCCCTGCACCTCCATCAAAATCTTTTACCAGGTTAAATTGTGCAAAAGATGAAATTTCAAAAAGATATGAGAAAAGTAAAATCAATAAAAAGCGGTTGTTTATCATAGGGTATTTTTTTGTATAAATATATGTACAGGGTTATTATTTGTACTTACCGATAAAATATTTATCCATACCGTTAAATAAAAAACTCCCCGAAAGTTTCCTTCCGGGGAGTTTACTGTGTATATGAATGTATAGAATCTTAACCTAAATATGGTTTCAATGCTTTACTTCTGGATGTATGTCTTAAACGACGAATCGCTTTTTCTTTGATCTGACGCACACGCTCTCTTGTAAGGTTGAATTTTTCACCAATCTCTTCAAGAGTCATAGAGTGCTCACCATTCAAACCAAAGTAAAGAGATATAACATCAGCCTCACGTTGTGTCAACGTTGATAAGGCTCTTTGCACTTCTCTTCTTAATGAATCATTCATTAAGCTTGAATCGGGTGCAGATTCACTGCTGTTTTCAAGTACATCCAATAAACTATTTTCTTCACCCTGAACAAAAGGTGCATCCATAGATACATGACGACCTGAAATTTTCAATGTATCAACAACTTCAGCCGTTGAAACTTCTAATACTTCAGCTAACTCATCTGGTGATGGTTCTCTTTCGTACTTTTGTTCCAGTTCTGAAAATGTTTTTGAGATCTTGTTCAATGAACCTACTCTGTTCAATGGCAAACGTACAATACGTGATTGTTCTGCTAATGCCTGAAGAATAGATTGGCGGATCCACCAAACTGCATATGAAATGAATTTGAAACCACGGGTTTCATCAAAACGCTGAGCAGCTTTAATCAAACCTAAGTTCCCTTCATTAATAAGATCTCCCAGAGAAAGTCCCTGGTTCTGATATTGTTTTGCAACCGATACGACGAAACGTAGGTTGGCTTTTGTCAATTTTTCTAATGCTAACTGATCACCTTCGCGAATACGTTTCGCTAGATCTACTTCTTCATCAGGTGTAAGCAAATCCACTTTGCCTATTTCCTGTAAATACTTATCCAGAGATTGACTCTCTCTATTGGTAATCTGTTTACTGATCTTTAGCTGTCTCATCGGCTTTATTTAAACACACCTTCTATTAAACGAAAAACAGTGTCTGATAGTTTCTTTAAAGTTAAATACTCAGTTAATTATGAATTTGAAGTTGCCTGTTGTTCAGGTTTCGGGATCAATACCTTCCGTGATAAACGGTATTTACCTGTTTTCTTATCAATTTCAACCAATTTCACTTTTACTGTTTCGCCAACTTCAAGAACACCTTCCATTGTATCCAAGCGTTCCCACTTGATTTCAGAGATGTGTAACAAACCATCTTTTCCTGGCAGGAATTCAACGAAAGCACCAAATGCAGTGATCGATTTCACTTTGCCTTCATATACCTCACCTACTTCAGGTAATGTTACAATTCCTTTTATTTGAGATAAAGCGCTATCAAGAGCTGTTTTATCTTTAGAGAAAATGCTTACCCAGCCAGCATTGTCTTTTTCCTCAATGTTAACTGTTGCGCCTGATGTTTTCTGAATTTCCTGAATAATTTTACCTCCTGGCCCGATTACCGCACCGATCAATTCTTTCGGTATCTGGATCATGATCATACGCGGAGCATGTGGTTTCAGATCTTCACGAGGCTGAGCGATTGTTTTCTTCATCTCGCCCAATATGTGTAATCTACCTCTATTTGCTTGTTGTAAAGCTTGAGATAGAATATCATATGATAAGCCATCAACTTTAATATCCATCTGGCAAGCTGTGATACCTTTTTCAGTACCTGTTACTTTAAAGTCCATATCACCTAAGTGATCTTCATCACCTAAGATATCAGACAATACCGCCCAGCGACCAGTTTTTGTATCTGTAATCAAGCCCATTGCAATACCTGAAACCGGAGCTTTAATCTTAACCCCAGCATCCATCAATGCCAATGTACCTGCACAAACAGTAGCCATTGAAGAAGAACCATTTGATTCAAGAATATCTGAAACGATACGAACCGTGTATGGATTTTCAATTTCAGGAGGCATTACTTTTTTGATTGCACGGTAAGCAAGGTTACCATGACCTACCTCACGACGTCCAGGACCTCTGTTTGGTTTTACTTCACCAGTAGAGAAACCAGGGAAATTATAGTGAAGCATCAATTTATTATTACCAGAGAACATAGCGCTATCAATCATTTGTTCATCCAGTTTGGTACCGAATGTAACAGTAGTTAATGACTGGGTTTCACCACGTGTAAAGATGGCAGAACCGTGGGCAGATGGCAAATAACCAACTTCTGACCAGATCGGACGAATTTGCTCTAAACCTCTACCATCCAAACGCTTACGCTCATCTAAGACTAAATTACGAACCGCGTCCTTCTCAACATCATGATAGTATTTAGCGATCAATGCCAAATCCTCTGTATGATCTTCCGGAAGAGATTCGATATATGCTTTCTTAATAGCTTTAAAGCCTTCAGCACGCTCATTTTTGTTCGCGTTACCAAGCTTAGCTACATCGTATACCTGCTGATAAAGTGTATCAGTGATTTTTTTCTTTAAGTCCCAATCGTTAACCTCATGACTGTAAGCACGTTTTTCTGTTTTACCTGCAGCAGATTCTAGCTCTTTTAAAACAGTACATTGCTGACGGATTGCATCGTGAGCAGCCTTAATTGCATTTAGCATGAGCTCTTCAGACACTTCATTCATTTCCCCTTCTACCATGATAACGTTATCATAAGAAGCTGCAACGATCAACTCTAGTTCTGCTTTTTCCATTTGAGCAGGTGTTGGGTTGATCAGGAATTTCCCATCCAGTGAGATAACACGCACTTCAGAAACCGGGCCATTGAAAGGAATATCCGAAACAGACATTGCAGCCTGCGCTGCTAAACACGCTAATGCATCCGGTAAAACTTCGGGATCTGCGGAAATCAATGTAATGGCAACCTGAGTATCTGCGTGAAAATCCTCAGGGAACAAAGGTCTCATCGCACGGTCAACCAAACGAGAGATTAATATTTCGTAGTCAGATAATCTGCTTTCTCTTTTTAAGAAACCACCAGGTATTTTCCCGTTAGAAGCAAACTTTTCTTGATAATCAACTGATAATGGCATGAAGTCAACACCCGGTTTGGCTTCTTTCGCAGCAACCACAGTAGCTAAGATCATTGCATTTCCTAATTTAACAACAGCCGAACCGTCTGCCTGTTTAGCAAGCTTTCCTGTTTCAATTTGTATTTCTCTGCCGTCTGGTAAGGTGATGCTTTTGTTTATGATTGTTAATCCAGGATATGACATATTTCTATGATTGTATTAAATCTAAAAAGAATTTTACGTATGTATGTAAACTAACAGAGGGAATTCGTTTTGAATCCCCTCTGTTAGAGTATATTTTATAATCTAAGATTATTTTCTCAAGTTCAATTGAGCAATAATAGCTCTGTAACGAGAAATGTCGGTTTTCTGAAGGTAGTTTAACAATCTTCTTCTTTTACCAACCAATTTCATCAGACCTAATTGGGTTGAGTAGTCTTTTTTATTAAGTTTCAAGTGCTCAGTTAAGTGAGCTATGCGGTGAGAGAATAAAGCAATTTGAGACTCAGGTGATCCAGTATCAGTAGTACTCTTAGCTGTACCGTTTGTTTTGAAGATTTCTTTTTTGATTTCGCTTGTAAGATACATTGTAGCTGTATTTATTAACTAATTTTCTATTGTACACTCTTATACAATGCAAATATAGTAACATTCCGTTTTTTTACCAAATAGCTGTGGGAAAAATTATTTCGTCTTCTGAAATACTTTTTGTACCCGGTCCCACAGAATGAGATAAAAATCGGTTTCCAGTAGTCTGGAGTCGTTTTTTGCCTGTCGCATAAAGAACAAGCCAACCATAAACAGGATAGCATTCCCAAACCACATGGCAAAATTTGCCGGATAAACCCCTTCTTTGGTCCATTTTTCTCCCGTTATGCTGAATACATAATAGAAAATGAAGAATATGATACAAATCAGAACAGGTACGCCCAAGCCACCTTTTTTAATAATTGCTCCTAAAGGAGCTCCAATCAGGAACAAAACAAAACAGGCCACCGCCTGGGTATATTTCTGATATTTGGTTACCTCAAACTCATGAATTTCTTTCATCAGGCGTTCATCACGTTCAACCATATTGCTTTGAATATAGGCTTTAACTGACCGGGCCTGGTTTGCCGCACGAATAGCAATCTCTTTCGGATTTTTGCTTTTAAGCAGATTTGCTCTGCTTAGAGTATCATTTTTTAAGTGATTTTTTTTTGCTTTAACCGTATCAGCCTTGTCCACCTGAGTATAATAATAAAAAGGCTGCAGCATACCGCTAGAGTTCAGACTAACATCTTTATATATCCTCTGAACAGAATCTATGTGATGCGTCAACTCATCGATGCGTTTCATTTGTCTGCTGCCAGTAAACAATTCCTCTTTGGTTCTGTTCAAATCGAAAGAAGAAAGATTAAAGATGATCTGAGTTTTATCAAATGCATTCCGAACAAACTCCTGAGGATTTAAAAAGCTTGAACCACCGGCATCTCCTTTAAATTCGCTGTAGCTATTGCCTTTAAAAAGTTCCAATGCCAGATACTGGTTATCATTAAACAGATACATCGCTCCTGAATCGGCTACAATTACATCTGTATTACCACGGCCCTGGGTGTGATCATAAATAATCACTCCTTTAATAGAGGTATCGTTATCAAACTTCTGAACAATCTTAATGCTATAACCAGGAATGCCATTGTAAAAAACACCGGGCTTCAAATCAAGAGAGGGCTTCTTCTGTCTCAGGTCATAAAGCAAACTGAATGCTTTCAGGTTGGCTTTGGGAACGATATAGTTATTGAAATACAACAAGCCTACCGTACACCCAAGCACCCAGATAGCAATGGGCACCATCACCCTCAGTAACGATATACCCGATGATTTAATAGCAGTTAGTTCATTGAATTGACCCAGATTTCCGAAGGTCATTAAAGACGAAAGCAAGATAGCCAACGGCAATGCGATCGGCAGAATATTCATGCTGAAGTACATCATTAACTCAGCATAATCCAGATAACCCAAGCCTTTCCCTACCAATTCATCTATATACTTAAGAATGGTCTGCATCAAAAAAATAAATGTAACTACTACGACCGTCAAAAGAAACGGACCGAAAAAAGCCTTCAATACTAATATATCTAATCGCTTAATAATTTTCATTTGTTCTTGAATTACATTGAAGCAAGCTTCTTTAAAGCTTTCGATTCATAAATCTGTACTCCTGTTCCTAAACGTGCCTGTGCAATATGCACCATTGCTTTGGCAACATCCGCCGATTCGATACCAAACTGCATGCCAGTAATCTTTTTTATGGTACGTGAAATGGTTATCGCTACACCTTCAGCCAATCGTTTTTCTGCGCGGTTACCGATCAACAAGCCAGGACGAAGAATAGAAATTGCAGGAATATTGATCAGTCCGGCTAATTTTTGCTCTAAGTTACCTTTAACCTTGTTGTAAAAAAAATAAGAATCGGGATTTGCGCCCATCGAACTGATAACGATATAATGCTGAAGATTCGCATGAATCAATCTGTCCGCAAGAGCAAAAGGGATTTCCAGGTCTACTTTCTCAAATGCAGCTTTCGATCCTGCTTTTTTTATTGTTGTGCCTAAGCAGCAAAACGCGTCTGTAATATCAGGTAAAATAATTTCATCGAGATTGGTAAAGTCTGTCTGAATGACTGCCAGTTTGGAATGTGCAATAAATGCGCTACTTCTTTGCAAAGAAATAACTTTAGAGTATTGATTGCTGTTAAGAAGTAATTGTAATACTTCACCGCCAACCAATCCGGTAGAACCAACGATCAGAGCTATCTTTGACATTATTGCATGAGGATTTTTACGACTTTCAAGCGATCCGGATAATACACCTTAAAAATATACATTTTTTCTTTAATAATGTTTATGAATACCTCTTCAAGTTTTGAAACAGTCAGGAGCAATTGGCCTTCCGCTGAATAGATTTCAATCTTCCAATACCCATCTTCTACAAGCACATCCTTTTCATTGCTATCAATATCCGTATAGGAATGAGGCATATGAAGTGTTAAGGGGGTATAATCACAGGTAATATCCGGCAATGAAACCCGTACGCTATTACTCCTATCCCATCTTGTCGCATCGGAGATCTGATTCAGGAATAAGCTTTTATCGATTGCAACTCCAGTACAATTCAGCCGGCTATTTATAATCTTTGTTTGGGCCAGCGCAGTACTTCCATCGGTAAGGCCGGGCGGCAAAGCTGAAGTATTATTATCAACGGCTGCCGCATCCCAACCGCCACTGCTTACACTTAATCCATATATAAATGCAGGAGCTGCAAAACTTCCCTGGTAAAAGAATAATTGATCACCATCTGTGGAAAGACCAAAGAAACCACTTACACCTGCGGTTACAAAACCTGCATCATCGGGATAGGTAACTGCCACTCCGGTTTTAATGCCGCCACTGGGTACAGTATACGTAATATCTCCTTCTCCAACACGAAAACCTGCTGTGGCAGGATCGTAGCCGCAATCGGTTATGTGTACGACCGTACCGGCCGCTACATCTTTCAAAAAAAGAAATGAGAATTGATCCGGGTCTTTGAAATTATACCCAATCACTGCTACATCACCTGGTTGAAGAACTGTTTGGCAATAAACAATAGTATTACAAAAGCACATCAAAAAAATGATGTGAAGGTATTTCAGTACATTCATAAAATAGATAAAAAGCCGGCGTGCGCCAGGCGAATAAAATTCCAGTTAAAAAATTCTGGACAAAAATATTCTAATAAAATTTACTTCAACTTAACAAGTGTAAAAAAATACTACACTTGAAAAATATTTATCATTTGTTATCAGTTGATTTGTATTTCTGATAGAGCATTTCCTGCATAACCTCCTTCGAAGGTTTAAACAATTCCTGTATACCTTCTTTCATGAACCCTATACCATACCCGAACAATTGTGTGTATGCAGCAGCTACACTTAACAAACCTATTTTTACACTTTGATTTTTATAAGCTGCGTCAATAAAAATTGCTGCCGAATAGCAATACAAAAGAAAACATGCCAGCACACCTATTCTGAAATTCAATATCCCTAAGAGAATAGCTATTACTGCAAACAACACAAAACACATCGGAAAAAAATGTGTCAGCTTCAATTCACCTGGCACAAAACGATAGATATTAATACGTGCTCTGCCAAAGAAGTGAACCTGTTTGAAGAATTGTTTAAAATCTGTTCTTCGCTTATGATAAACATACGCATCTTCAATCAAACCAACTTTAAACCCATAACTCATGATGCGGATACTAAATTCTATATCTTCACCCATGCGAGTAATGATATAACCTTTGGTACGTTGCCACACCTCTTTCGAAATACCCATATTGAAACTTCTGGGATGAAAAACACCCACACCTTTTTTATTACCACGAATACCGCCGGTAGTAAATAAGGAAGTCATGGAATAGCTGATTGCTTTTTGTACGGGTGTAAAAGATGCATCTGCCCGGTCTGGTCCGCCGAAAGCATCCAGATAATCGGTGTTTAATCTCTTCTCAACCGTCTTTAAATAATCCGGAGGGATGATGCAGTCGCTGTCAAAAACAATAAAATAATCACCATTGGCACGCTCGTAAGCAAAGTTACGGGATAGGCCCTGCCCGGTATTTTCTTTATAATAATATTGAATGGATAATTTCTTCTGAAAGGATTTTACAATTTCTTCTGCAGAGTCTTTTGAACCATCTTCAACTATAACAACTTCAAAATTTTTGTAAGTCTGTTTTGTTAAACTTTCCAGTAGTTCCTGAATTTCATCAGGCCTGTTATATACAGGTATTACAATTGAATAAAATCTCATGCACCAATTTCTTCTGAAACCAGATAATCATTTTTCTTGTCTGATTGCTGAATCATCATCTCGCCAATAAAGCCTGACAAAAACAATTGTACACCGATAATGATTGCCACAAGTGCTAAATAAAACCAGGTATTATTTACTACATCTCTATATTGCCCGTTCTTGGCGATATAAATGTGGTATAGTTTATTTGCAATTAAATACGTTGTACTTCCCAATCCAATAAGGAAAGATAAAATACCCATAGATCCGAAAAAGTGCATCGGTCTTTTTTTGTATTTGCTAACAAAAGAAATAGACAACAGATCCAGCGGTCCATAAATAAATCTCTCCAGGCCAAATTTGGTTACTCCATATTTGCGAGCCCTGTGTTCTACAACTTTTTCACCAATCTTGCTGTATCCATTCCATTTGGCAATTACAGGAATATAACGATGCATTTCACCGTACACATCAATGGATTTAATCACCCGGTTCTGATACGCTTTCAGTCCGCAGTTAAAATCGTTCAGCTTAATGCCAGACATGGCACGCGCTGCCGCATTATATAATTTTGTAGGAATTGTTTTACTGATCGGATCATAACGTTTCTTCTTCCAGCCAGACACCAAATGATATTTTTCTTCTATGATCATTTTGTATAAAGCAGGAACTTCATCCGGACTATCCTGTAAATCTGCATCCATGGTAATAACCACTTCACCTTTTGCAGCTTTAAAACCAACGTTCAAACCAGCAGATTTACCATAATTTCTATTGAAACGGATCGCATGAATATTTGCATTCTGTGCAGCCAGTTTCTGAATTACTTCCCAGGAATTATCTGTACTACCATCGTCCACAAAGATCAGTTCGTAGCGATAGTTATTCTTCAGCATTACTTCTCTAAGCCATAACTCCAGCTCAGGTAATGATTCTTCCTCATTATAAAGAGGTATAACTACAGATATATCTTTAGCATATTTACTCATTACTGTACCCTGGTTACTTGTTTGTTATTGATCACTGCTACAGGTCTGCCTTTTAATTTTTTACCGATAAATGGCGTATTAACCGACTTAGAACGCAAATCCTTTTCAGATAGTATCCACTCCTGTTCGGTATCAAAAACAGTCAGGTTGGCCTTAGCGCCTTCCTTAATAACAGGAACCTCAAGGCCTAAAATATTTCTTGGAGCAACTGTAATTTTTTCAATTAGCTTAACCAGTTCGACTTTGGAATTGTATGTATTCGCCACACTGAACATTGTTTCCAATCCGATCATTCCAAAATCAGCCTGATCGAATTCCAGTTGTTTAGATTCCGTATCCTGTGGAATATGATCCGAAACGATCGCATCAATCGTACCGTCGTTAATATACTTCCAGAATGTGTCAATATCGCGTTTGGATCGTAATGGAGGATTCACCTTTAAATTTGAATCAAAAGAAGTCAGCAAAGTATCATCCAAGGCCAACTGGTAAGACGCGATATCACAAGTTACTTTCAAACCTCTGCGCTTAGCATCTTTGATCAACTCAAGTGATTTAGGACTAGAGATATGAGCAAAATGAATTTTACCGCCTGTATATTCAAGAATTGTAAGATCGCGTTCAACAATGATCTGTTCTGACAATTTAGGAATACCTTTCAAACCAAGCATGGTACTTGTTTTGCCTTCATTCATTTGGCCGCCCTGGCTCAGGTATTTATCTTCTGCGTGCACGATCAGCTGTGCATTAATTGGCTGCATATATAATAAAGCACGCAATAGTAAATCTGAATGCCAGATTGGCTTTACCCCATCTGAAAATCCTACAGCACCGGAAGCATTCATATCCAGAATTTCTGTAAGCTCTTCGCCTTTATTATTTATGGTTAAAGAGGCGATCGGAAATACATCCACCAGCTTCTCCCGTGTTTTACTCTTAATATATTCAACAGATTCTTTGGTCTGCATGGGAGGTGTTGTATTAGGCAGCACAGCAATTGCTGTAAATCCACCCTGCATAGCGGCCTTACAAACCGAATGTAAATCCTCTTTGTATTCATGCCCCGGATCGCCTGTAGTAACACGCATATCCATCCAGCCTATTGAAACTTTCAAGCCTTTCCCGTCAATAACCGTATCAGCAGAAAGTTCTTTTTCACTTATTTTTTTAATCACTCCATCTTCAATCAGAATAGAGCGGATTGCGCCATTCAAGTCGGAAGTTGCGTCAATTATTTCAGCAGAACGAATAACGATACTACCCATATATTTTTATTTCAAGAATCTTAATAATAAAATCTCCGTCAGCAGGAAAAGCAACGCTAAAATAATGCAATATTTCCACAGTGGCTTTCCTTCCCGCAAGCTTTTTAATTCATCTGCAAAATCAAACTGATTTACAGCATCTAATAATTTTACATTATCCTTCCCTTCTGACCAGGTTTTGAGTTCGTCACGGGTAAGTAAGGCACAATCCGATTCGCCTCTGCCATAATTTATGGCCAGTGTGGCAAGTATACTATCCCCTTGTTTCACATCGTAAAAACCTGAAGTTTTTATTTCATCCGGCAAATCCAGTACAATTTCCCCTTCACGACTATTCTGTACAGGAAGCCATCTTAAGGAATCTTTCAGCACCTCAACCTGAGCGGTCTGCGCCAACGGTGATTTCAATACTACTGTCTCATCACTGGTTCTGTAATACAACTGATTGGAACTTGGTAGGGCTTCAAAAGCAATAGTGTACATGACAGGTACAAAAATAGAATGTCTCTGGAAAGAAGAAAGCTTATCCTGCAGTGTGCCGCTAAAGACATAAATATTCCCCTTACCTGAAGGAACCTGAGTTAAAAAGGCTCCGCCCTGCTGATATTGCAGTAAAACAGTACCTGCTGATGTTGTTTCAAACAATGGAATACTGAACGGCATTTCAGCCAGGTGCTTTGATTTATCTGCAAACACATCTTTAAAGAATGGCTGATCTGTATCAGGGAATTTCAAGTACCAGGCTTGTTTACCTATAGAATCTTTTAATGCGGTAGGCTTAACTCCTATGTTTAATTGTTTTAAAAATTCCTGCCAGGAAGCCCAATCTTCATTTACCGGTGGAAACAAAGCAACATTCCCGCCTTTAGCAAGTACTTGTTTTAAATTCTGGATGATTGCATCGTTCGATCTGGAATAATCTTCCACAACGATCAAATCCGATTGATTTAATTTTGAATAATCCAGGGTTGAATAAGAATAAGAATTCAATACAAACAATTGCTCGTTGCTATATACTTTAGAAACATAGCTACTGCCGGATTGAGACAAATTAGTTACATGTATTTCCTGGGCGCTGTTCAGCGTAAAATAAAAGGCATTATCAAATACGATCGGCGAATCATCAAAACGGATAGATCCTCTATAAGAAGAATTTTTATCAAGGGTAAAATCAAAATACGTTACCGTTTCCTGTCCACCTACAACTTCAGTTTCGGCAGTACTGATCTGTACATCGTTGATGAGTAACTTACAAACCGTTTCGCGTTTCCCTTTTCCATAGCCTTTTACGCGGATGAATAATTTATTAGGCTTGCCCGCCTGAATGAAGGGTGTTTCAAGCCAGATCGAATCAACAGCTATATTCAGCACATCTTCATTTTGTAAAGGAATCAGGTGCCAGTTAATCTGAGAATCCGGTTTGGATGCAATCAGATCTTTCCAATACGATTTTTGAAAATCAGAAAACAGGTATACGTCCTGCAAAGATTTCGTTCCCTTAGTAGCCGATGAAACAATGCGTTTGGAAACATCATAGCAAGACCGTGACTGACCATTATAATCCAATTCAGTAAGTTGATCCAAATAGCCGTCGCGGGTATGGTATTGCCAGTCGTTTCCGGAAAATTCGTTGGTAAGCAGGCGCACAGAGGCGGAAGCGCTATAGGCATCCGGAATCTTTTGGGCCAGGCCAGAAGCTTTTTCCAGCAGCGATTGCTGATCCGCTTCGTTTTGTAAGCTGTAGGAATTATCAATATATACCTGAATAGCTGCGCCGGAAGCTTGTGGTTTGGATTGAGACGGGTTTAATATAGGTTGTGCAAAAGCCAACACCAGAAAGATTATAAATAAGATACGAGCAAGAAGAATAAGCCAATGTTTAAGTCTGCGGGCAGAAGATTGCTGCTGAATAATTTCCCTCAGGAAAGCAACATTCGTAAAAATCATTTTTTTAGGTCTTTGCAAATCGAATAAGTGCAAAGCTATAGGTACTGCAATTGCTAAAAGGCCAAATAAAAAGAATGGATTCAGAAAGGTCATATCAGGCAAATCTATAAAATTTATCAGAGTTTGTCTATTTAAAGAATCAAATACTAAAAATATTGAATATTTCAGGTTAAATATGTAGTTTCAGCCCGAATAAACAATTTAACTTAACGTGTTTTATGAATAAATACATGAAATATTCTATCGCTGCTCTTTCGGTTGCATCTTTATTTATTGGTGTTTCCGCTTTTACTGGAGCTAAAAACGAAAAAGAAGCAGATGGTCAGTATGTCGTAATTGATGTATATGAATTACCTGCTTATGAAGATAAAGGCTTGCATGTTCATTATGGCAATGGCAAAACAGAGTTCATCCCGTATGCAAACGACATGAAAGACCACCATTTGGATGACAACGGAGATTTATTAGTGAAAACTTTAAACAAATTGGATGGCGAAGGCTACCAGGTAATCTCTACTTGTGCTGGTTTAGGAGATAAATCAGGTATGATCACAAAAGTTTTTCTGAGAAAGAAATAATCATCTCATCTTACAGCATTCAAAATAAAAGTCCCGCCATTGAGCGGGACTTTTATTTTATATAGCTCAGTGTTTACAAGGGTTTCAAACCAACCATTCCGGTTCAACCATTCGAAAACACCTACGGTTTATACTCCTTTCTCCGGCTCAAACCCTGCTAAAGAAGGACAGTTCATGAAAATTATTTTTATAAGACACTAGATAAAGCATTATAGGAAGCAAAAAGAAACTATAAGTACCGAAAATCATAAAAAAAATTATATAAAGATGACATTTATAGTCAGTGATAAGATTTTTGTTAAAACAGGATTTAAAATATACAAAAATGGTTTGCAAGAAGCCCTTAATCCATCTTGATCTTTGAACTATCCATTGAATCGGCTCTATCACCGACTCTTCGAGAGTATAAGAC
>JAGKWN010000034.1 GCA_021151805.1 Cytophagaceae bacterium
ATTTAGTTTTTTCTCCAAAGAGAAAAAAGAAACATTAAATAAAGGGTTAGAAAAAACCAAAACCAGTTTTTTTTCAAAACTGAACAAAGCCATATTAGGTAAAACTCAGGTTGATGATGAAGTGCTGGATAACCTGGAAGAGGTGTTGGTTACTTCAGACGTTGGCATTGAAACCACGCTGAAAATCATCGGTCGCATTCAGGACCGTGCCTCAAAAGATAAATATGTTAATACCAATGAGCTGAACCGCATCCTGAAAGAAGAGATTGCAGCTTTATTGGTAGGTGATGCTGTACCTGAAACAAAAGAATTTGAATTGCCGGATACAGGTGATGTACCTTTTGTGATCATGGTTGTTGGTGTAAACGGCGTAGGTAAAACTACTACAATTGGTAAGCTGGCATCACATTATCATAAGAACGGGAAAAAAGTTGTATTAGGCGCTGCCGATACATTCCGCGCTGCAGCTGTTGACCAGTTGGAGCTTTGGGGTAAGCGTGTTGGTGTACCTGTAATTTCTCATGGCATGAACACAGATCCGGCAGCAGTAGCTTTTGATGCGGTAAAACAAGCCGTTGACATGAAAGCAGATGTTGTTATTATTGATACAGCCGGTCGTTTACATACAAAAGTAAATTTGATGAATGAGCTTTCGAAAATCAAACGTGTGATTCAGAAATTCATCCCCGAAGCACCGCATGATGTCATGCTTGTATTGGATGGCAGTACAGGCCAGAACGCTGTTATACAGGCGCGCGAATTCACAAAAGCAACAGAGGTTACTTCTCTTGCCATTACAAAACTTGACGGAACCGCGAAAGGCGGCGTTGTTATAGGTATTTCAGACCAATTCCAGATCCCCGTAAAATACATTGGAGTAGGCGAGAAAATGGAAGACTTACAAGTATTTAATAAACATGAATTCGTTGATTCACTGTTTGAAAACGCATAATCTTTACTTTATTTTTTTAGCAGTTGTTCTTTTTGCTTCCTGTAAAGAGAGTCAGTTGCCGTTCAATGCTGTGGAAGCAGACCCTGCAGAGCCCAAACAAGGCATTAAAGGGAAAGTGATCTACAAGGAAGGAACGTTTGATAACCGGGATAACCTGATCAGCAACGGAACGGTTGTTGGTGTTTCACGGAAAATATACTTCTATGAACTTACGGGTTTGCAGCAAGTGGAATTAGATGGAAACTCGTTTATCGGTACTATACACACCGATATCATAGATTCAACAAAATCAGATAAGAGTGGAAAATATGCAGGCACATTAAAGCCAGGCATATATTCTGTTGTGATTGAAGAGAATGAACGTTTATACACGCACGTAAGTGATGATGGCTTGATTTTACCGGTACAGGTGTTCAAGGATTCTGTCACAACATTGAATGTGTATATTGATTACAAAGCAAAATATTCAGAATAAAAGCGGACTGTAGTGAAAGCAAAAGGCAATCAAAAAACAAAAGTTAATATCGTAACACTGGGTTGTTCAAAGAACCTGGTGGATTCGGAAAACTTATTGACGCAATTGCGCGGCAATGGTATTGATGCGGAGCATGAATCAAAAAATGATAATTCAAATGTAGTGGTGATCAATACATGCGGATTCATTGATAATGCCAAGCAGGAATCCATTGATACGATCCTTCGCTATATTGATGCTAAAGAAAACGGATTGGTTGACAAGATCTATGTATCGGGCTGTTTGTCTCAACGCTACAAAGACGACATGGAACGCGAGATGCCGCAAGTAGATGCGTTTTTCGGTTCAAATGAATTGCCGGCAATTCTGAAAAAATTCAAAGCAGATTATAAGCATGAGTTGGTAGGTGAACGTTTATTGACAACGCCTTCTCATTATGCATACATGAAGATTGCCGAAGGCTGTGACCGTCCGTGTTCATTCTGTGCTATTCCTGTGATGCGTGGTAAACACGTTTCTTTACCGATGGAAGATTTGGTAAAGCAAGCGAAAAGCATGGCGGCAAAAGGAACAAAAGAATTGATCCTGATCGCGCAGGACCTTACTTATTACGGTCTGGATATCTATAAGAAAAGAAATTTATCGGATCTGTTGCGTAACCTTTCCGATGTGGAAGGCATCGACTGGATTCGTTTGCAATATGCCTATCCATCGGGCTTTCCGCTGGATATCCTGGATGTGATGGCAGAACGCAGCAACATCTGTAAATACATTGATATGCCGTTGCAGCATGCTTCCAGCAATATGCTGAAGCTGATGCGCAGAGGTATTGACCGTCCGAAGACAGAAGACCTGATCAAAACGATTCGTGATAAAGTACCTGATATTGCATTCCGTACAACCATGATCATCGGGCATCCGGGTGAAACCGAAAAAGATTTTGATGAACTATGTTCATTTGTAGAAGAACAACGCTTTGATCGTTTAGGCGCATTTACCTATTCGCACGAAGAACATACGCATTCTTATACGATGGAAGATTCTATTCCGCAGGAAGAAAAAGAAGAGCGCCAGGCTACCATCATGGCGATCCAGGAAGGTATCTCTGCAGAAATGAACGAAAAGAAAATCGGTAATACCTATAAAGTATTGTTTGATCGTAAAGAAGGCGGATACTTCATCGGCCGAACAGAACATGATAGTCCGGAGGTAGATAATGAAGTGATGGTATCTGCAAAAGATCAGTATGTACGCATTGGTGATTTTGCAAATGTAAAGATCAACGATGCTGCTGAGTTTGATTTGTTTGGAGATATTGTACAGTAAATTTCAAATAACAAAAAACAAATTCGAAACGGAAGAAACTCCTTGAACAAATCAGGTGGTTTGTTACGTTTAAATGAATCTGGATTATTAAGGGAAGTACTTATGTTTATTAAATTGTCATAACTTATCTGATTACTCATATGAAATATTTTTCTATCACTTTTATTTTCTGTATTGCTGTTTTCACTTCAAATGCGCAGCAGCTGAAGGATACACTTTTCTATGAAGACGGAAGCAAATACATTGGCGGATATGTGAATGGACAGGCTTCAGGTTATGGTGTCATGATCTGGGCTGAAGGTACAATCTATGAAGGACAGTGGGTAGAAAATAAAATGAGTGGCCAGGGGAAAATCAAATGGCCTTCCGGAGATCAGTATACCGGGGGCTGGCTGGATTCTAAATTGTCTGGCGAAGGCATCTATATATGGTCAGACGGACAAATATTTAAAGGAACCTATAAGGAAGATCTGAAGTGCGGGAAAGGTATTATGAAATGGCCAATTGGAGATGTGTATGAAGGCGAATGGAAAAATGATCTGATGCACGGACAAGGCACTTATACCTGGCATACTGGTGATGTATACACAGGCCAATGGGCAAACAACATGCAGAATGGTAAAGGCACGCTTACCTATGCTGATGGATCTGTCTATACCGGCAAGTGGAAGGATAATGTGTTTATCAAATAGCATAGGCACTCCAGAGCATCAATCCTGTGAGGAAAATTCCAAATAACAAAAAACAAATTCCAAACGGAAGAAAATCAAGACTCTCTATTTTGGTTGAAAGAAGCCAGAATAGAGAGTTTTTTAATATCATAAAATAATTTATCTCGATAACATAATAATCTCCTCAGTTTGGAATTTGTTTTTTGTTATTTGGAATTTCAAGCAGAACATATTACTAAAGAACTACCATCCATGTCAGATAAACCAACCATAGAGCAATTGCTCAGCAATCTATCCATCGAATCTCTGAACCAAATGCAGGAGGATTCATTGGCGGCTAATGCCAAAGCCAGCGATGTAATCTTACTTTCACCTACGGGATCAGGTAAGACACTGGGTTTTTTATTACCTGTGTTTGAAAAACTTTCTGTTACATCAACATCTATTCAGGCACTAGTGATTGTACCTTCCAGAGAGTTGGCACTGCAGATTGAGTCGGTGTTTAAAAGTCTGAAAACAGGCTTTAAGGTTACCTGCTGCTATGGCGGGCACCCGATGGAGGTTGAAGAAAATAACCTGGCGCAATCACCTGCATTACTCATCGGTACGCCGGGAAGGATTGTAGATCACATCAACAGACGCAATATCAATCTGGATGATGTGAAAACACTCGTGCTGGATGAATTTGATAAGTCCCTGGAGATGGGCTTTCAGGAAGACATGGCAATCATCATCGGTAAGCTTATCAATATTAAAAAACGTATTTTAACTTCGGCTACACAAGCGATTAAAATACCTGATTTTACAGGCATGCAGGCTCCGGTAACATTAAATTATATCACCGGACAAGCCAGCGGCTTATCTGTTAAAACAGTTCTTTCAGATACAAAAGATAAATTAGATACTTTGTTGCGCTTGATCTGCCAGATCGGAAATGAATCTGTGATTGTATTCTGCAACCAGCGCGACGAAGTAGAAAATGTTTGCAGTTATTTAACGGAGCATGGTATTATAAATAATAATTTTCACGGCGGACTTGAACAGCGTTACCGGGAAAGTACGTTAACGAAATTCAGGAACGGCAGCAGCAATGTATTGGTAACAACGGACCTTGCTGCACGCGGCCTGGATATACCGGATGTGAAACATGTGATACATTACCAGATGCCGCATAAAATCGATGCGTTCACACACCGCAACGGCCGAACGGCGCGTATGGGATCTACCGGGAATGCGTACATGCTGTTACACAAAGATGTATTGCTGCCGGAATACATTACTTCAAAACCGGATATGTTTAAACTATCTGATCAAAAAGTAAAACCTGTAGCACCGCAGTGGGAAACCCTATTCATTAGTGCTGGTAAAAAGGATAAGATCAATAAAGTAGATATTGTTGGCTTCCTCTCTAAAAAAGGAATGTTAGAGAAAGATGAATTAGGTTTGATCGAAGTGAAAGATCAGTTTTCTTATGCAGCAGTTAAGCGTAATAAAGTTGCAGCGGTGATTAAATTGGTGAAAGAAGAAAAAATAAAAGGCCGTAAAGTAAAGATCGAAGTAGCGCGTGAAACGCCTAAGTTCGAAGCTGAATAGATTGTATAGGTATTAAAAGCGAAAGCCTTCATCCATCTGCTGATGCGTGAAGGCTTTCGCTTTTTATGTGAAGAGTTTTACCGGACTTTTATTCCAAAGGTATACTGCCTGCTTTGATTGGCCTGCAAGATATCTATAGAAGCCTTGTTATTGAACATATCCGGAATGCAGCTGATGGGCTCCAATGCGATCGACATTCGATCAGGCGGTGTATAAATATGAAGGAATGGATAAGCGTCTTCTGTTTCCTGCCACAAGACTATACTTACATTCTGTTCTTCATCAAATAAAATTGTCTCCGAAGTTTTATTCTCTTTATCTAAAATGAAACAGGTATCCAGGGTTTGATTTCCTATGGAGGATAATTCTGAAAATATATATTCTTCCACAATTCTTCCGGTTGGAATTAAAGTAGTATCCGTTTCAATTCTTTTAGTAGAAGGAATCTGAAGTTTCAGCTGATCTATTTCAATTCCTGTGCTCAGGTAAGGATGCCAGCCGTCACCAATGGGAATGGGCGCGTCTGTTGTATTCAACACATTAGTAGATACCGTTAAGCCATTCAGGTCAAGCTGATAGTTCACGGTTGTTGTATAGGAGAATGGATAACCTTCAACCTCTTTCCGGTATGAATATTCCAAAACCAGTACAGCCTCTTCCAACGATGTTTGCTGTTCAATGATTTTAAAATCTTTATTCCATAACAAACCATGCAAGGCATGTGTATTATTATCGTTTTTTCTTAAAGAATATCTGTTGCCGTTGAATTCATATTCCCCATTATTAATTCTATTGGGGAACGGACTTAATTTTCCACCGCGGTAATAATTTTTTTCTTCGGCAACAAGTTCTTCCCGGCTTGCGCTGCTGCTGATCACATCATATAGAATATTCTCCTTTTGCAGCACCAGTTCATGAATGGTGCCGCCATGCGAAGGAATGATAGAGGCATATTCCTCAGAAATTGTATTGACTAATGTAATCACTTCAATTCCTTCAAAGTTGTCTGTTCTGATTTTAAACATATTTATACTAGGATTATGGAAGCGCCATCAACAGAATGGTACTCTTTGATTTCCGCGTTCCTGTTAAATTGTTTTTTATATACAGATTTGATGTGCGTGGAAAATTCTTCAGCTTTATCTTTTTCAACCAGGTTGATTGTGCAACCGCCAAAGCCTCCGCCCATGATCCGGCTGCCAAGACAGTAGGGGAGCAGTACAGCTTGCTCCATCAGAAAATCAATTTCTGTGCAGCTTACTTCGTACAGGTCACGCAATGAAATATGTGAAGCGCTTAACAAAGCACCAAAACGGGTAAGATCATTTTTTTGTAAAGCAAGAATCGCATCTTCAACACGTTTGTTTTCCAATACATAATGTTTGATACGTTTTTGAAGAATCACATTTTTTAATGCTGGAATGTGTGCTTCCTGAATATCCCTGAAGTGCCGGATTTCCGGGAAAAACATTTTGAGTTCTTTTAATGCCTGCTGTGTTTCTTCCACACGCTCGGTATATTTAGTTCCGGCAAGCGTACGGGTAACCATGGAATTGCATAATATCCAACAATGGTTTTCGAGTGCCGCTGATACATACCTGTGCGACATCTGCTGGAAGTCCAGCACCAGAAAATTGTTTGCTTTTGCAAACTGCGATGCGTACTGATCCAGCAAACCGCTTTTCACCTGCAGGTATTCATGTTCAACGCGTTGACATAGTTTGATAATAGTAAGCTTATCAAGTTGCAGGTTGTAGAGTTCATTCAATCCGTTCATGAATGCAACTTCAAGCGCAGCAGAAGAAGATACACCCGAGCCTACCGGAACATTTCCCTGTATAAAAGCATTGAAACCATGTGCTGGTTTTTTCAATGTTGAAATAATCTGTAGACAACCATATACATATTTTTTCCAATCGCTCTCTGGCGTGTAAGACTCATCTATTGTAATATCCAGCTGTTCATTAAAATCGTGACTGATGATCTGTATGCGATCATCATTTCGTGGAGAAAAAGAAACAAGAATCCAGCGGTTGATGGCGCAGGGCATGGACAAACCGAAATTATAATCGGTATGTTCACCGATGATATTGATTCTTCCCGGTGCCTTGCTGATGAAGGCCGGTTCCATTTTAAACACATCCGTAAACATGTGTTCAGCTTCCGTTAAAATTTTTTCCGTGATCATAATGCATTTGTTTGTACGCTTGAAACAAATTGTTCTGCCCACTGCAGATCTTCCGGTGTATTTAAACCGACCAGTTCCTGGTAATGATCAATCTGTAACGCTTCAACCTTTAAGCCTTTAGATAAAAAGATTTGAATGATGTCTGTTAAATAATATTCATCATTCTTAGGGTCAGGTTCAATCTTGTCAAGCAAGGCAAACAGATCATCGCCTTTAAAAATAAAATGCGAAGAAAGCAGTTCTTTGATTTGCAGCTGCTCTTTGTTTGCATTGCGTTCTTCGACACAGCCAATCACAACACCGGCATCATTTCTTATCACCCGTGCATAAGGAAGATCAATATCAAATGTAGCTGTTAGAAAGGTACAGCTGGCGCCTGTCTTGATGTGGTGTAGTTCGAGGGCATGTATCGTTTCAGGTGTGATCAAAGGAGCATCGCCAACAAATACAAAAACATTCTGCCCTTTCCAGTGTACATGATTTTTGGCCTGTTTCACTGCATCAGCCGTCCCGTTTTGTTTGGGTTGAAGAATATAAGCTGCTTTGTCTTCAATTACAGACATCACCTTAGGTGCCTCAAAACCTACAATTAAATAAATTTCATCAATGCCGGCTTTTTCAAATGCTTCTATGATGTGAAGTACAATCGGTTTTTCTTTAAAAGAAACGAGAGGTTTAGGTAAGTATGAACGCATGCGCGTCCCTTTGCCTGCGGCAAGAATAATTGCGAGTGCCATAACGGTAGTAATTTTATGCTAGTTAGAAGAAATGGCATTCAACCTGAAAAAGATCCAATTATGAAATTGTTACTAAAATCAGATTGTCAATAGTTTTTGAGATTACATTTGGGTCTTGATAATCAATGATTAACCTGTTTTTGTTTAGACTAGTTCTAAATAATTTAGGTCTTTTTAGATTAAAATGTTACTTTGCACAATGTTTAGAATTATTCTAAATAATATGGATAAGATTAAAGTTTACATAGCAGACGATTACTACCTTATTAGAGAAGGCGTTAAAAAGTCGTTAAAGCAAAGCAAAGACATTGAGATTGTTGGCGAATCAAATAATTTAAATCAGCTGGTAGATTCTATACAGCATGCACAACCAGATGTATTGATTTTTGAGCTGAATTTATGTCAACAGCCAGTACGTAATCTGATTGAAGATTTGAAACATGTACATTCCAAAGTAAAATTCCTGATCATTTCTGATTGTGATTGTGAGTTGCCGTTGGTTATGGCTATTCGCGCAGGTGTTACAGGTTTTGTGCGTAAAAATGTTTCGCGTGATGAATTGCTGCATGCTGTCCAGCAGGTATATCATAATAAAGAGTATTATGTAAGTGATGTGACCCAGGTACTATTAAAGGGGCTGTTGAATAATGAAAGTTCAGATTCAATCTTCTCGGATCGTGAACTGGAAATTTTACGATACATCTGCAAAGGCCGATCCAATGAGCAAATTGCCGACATCTTATTTATAAGCGAAAAAACAATTGCGACGCATCGCCGGAATATTATGAAGAAAGCGGGCGTAAAAAAATCTACCGATTTAATCATCTGGGCCCTGGATAATAAGATCGTTTCCAGAAACTGATTTCGTTTTAAATAGTGTGTTAATTGTCGAAGTCGTTCTCTTCAGCAATGGGGAGGGCGATTTGTTTTCCAGAAAGTAGTAGCTAACGTTATTTATTTTAAAAAAAACGATTTATTATATTCTCCTTACTTATGAAAAAAATCTACGTTTTGGCGATTTTCGCCGCATTAGTAACTCAGTTTTCCTGCAAGAAAAAAGAAGATCCTGCTCCTGTCGATAACAAGGCATTGGTAGTAGAAAATTATGCAAATATTGTATTGGCAACGTATGAAGATTCAAAAATTGCAGCGCAAAACCTGAGAGCAGCAGCTGCTGATTTTATTTCCGCACCTTCTCAGGCTGGTTTGGAAAATGTGCGGGCTGCATATATCGCTTCGCGAACACCATATATTCAAAGTGAAGCTTTTCGTTTTTATGCTGGTCCGATTGATGATGACAGAGGCCTTGAAGGTTTAATAAATTCCTGGCCGTTGGATGAAGCATATATTGATTATGTAGACGGAAATTCTACAGCTGGGATTATTAATGATGTCACGAACTTTCCTGTAATCAGTAAAGAAGTGATTGCCAATAATAATCAGACTCAGGGTGAAGATGGCGTAAGCTGCGGCTACCATGCCATTGAATTCTTATTATGGGGACAGGATTTATCAGCAACAGGCCCTGGAGATAGACCATATACAGATTATATTACAGACGGATCAGGCACTAATTCAAACCAGGCGCGCAGAGGCCAGTATTTATTAGCATGTATTGATTTGTTGATTGATAATTTAAATACATTGATTGGTGAATGGAAACCAGGTATATCGAATTACAGATCTCAGAAGTTTGTGGCAAATGTTTCAGGTTCTCTTGCAAATATCTTCCTGGGTGATTTCCGTTATGCAGATGGTGAATTGTCTGTTGAGCGCATGCAGAATGCTTTAGATAGTGAGAAACAGGAACAGGAACAATCCTGCTTCAGTGATCAGACAAATAATGATATTATTTTAGGACAGAAGGGAATTAGAAATGTGTATCTCGGTGAATATGTTCGTATCGATGGCTCGATCGTTAAAGGAACAAGTTTGTCTGAACTGGTTAAGGCTGCAGATTACAAAACTGATTCAATTGTTTTAAACAGAATCTATGATGCAGATATAAAAATTGGAGCTATACATGCTCCATTTGATAATGAAATTTTATCTACGAACCCTGCAGGCAGAATACGCGTACAAAATGCAATTAATGCATTGCACGAAGAAGCTGCACAAATTCAGACAGCAGGTGCAAAATTGGGTATGATCATTAACTAATAGATTATTCTTTGTTCATTCAGATGTTTAAGAAAACAAGTTTAATACTCTCAGTCATTATATTTATTTCTTTGACTACGATGCAATTCTGTCATCATAAGCCTGAAGATGCTTTGACACCGTCAAGACCTTCGGGTGCTGAAGAAGGAGAAGAACTTTCCGGTGGCGCCACCACCATATTTGACAAGTCCATGAATGCTTTTGGGTTTGCAGCGGCCAATTTATCGCAGGCAGATAAAAATAAATTTAGCTTAGGAAATTCTGTTTTTAAAACAAGCTGGGTTGCTGCACCTTCTTCTACCACGGGTGTGGATGGCTTAGGGCCTTTGTTCAATGCACGTTCCTGTTCCGGGTGTCATAAGCTGGATGGAAGAGGTTTACCTCCTGCAAACCCTGGTGATGATCTGGGAGGTTTGTTGTTCCGTTTGAGTGTGGCCGGCGAAGACGCGCATGGTGGTCCGTTGGGTGATCCGCAATATGGCGGGCAACTGAGCAACCATGGTATATATGCCGGAGCAACAACTACAGCTACTGCTGAAGGAAATGTAACGGTTACATACATCACAACAACCGGAAAATACAAAGACGGTACTTCGTACGAATTACGTACACCGGTATATACCTTTACTGATCTTGGTTATGGACCGTTGAGCGCTGGCATTATGTATAGTCCCAGACTGGCGCAGCAATTACCGGGTTTAGGTTTGCTCGAAGCAATTTCATCAACAGATATTCTGGCTCTGGCTGATATTACGGATGCGAATGGAGACGGTATTTCCGGGAAACCAAATTATGTGTGGAATTACGAAACGAATACCACAGATCTTGGGCGTTTTGGCTGGAAGGCCAACCAGCCAACCTTGTCTCAGCAAGCAGCTGGTGCAGCTTCAGGCGATATGGGAATTACCACCCGCTTGTTTACAGAGGAAAACCTGACCGGTGATGAGATCACGGATTACGGTTCCTGGGTAAATGGGGGCATACCCGAAATGGTGAATAATGATCTGGATGAATTAATTTATTATTGTCAAACTCTTGCTGTGCCGGCACGCAGAAACTGGACAGACGATCAGGTATTACGTGGTAAAGAATTATTCACGCAGGCAAAATGCAGCTCTTGTCATACACCTTATTTTGTAACAGGTACACACCCGATCAGCGCACTGAGCAACCAAAAGATCCGGCCATATACAGATCTTTTATTGCACGACATGGGCAGCGATCTGGCTGACGGCAGACCGGATTATCTGGCGACCGGCAATGAATGGAGGACACCGCCATTATGGGGACTTGGGCTGATCAAGACGGTAAGCGGTGGGCGTTTTCTATTGCATGATGGAAGAGCACGTACGCTGGAGGAAGCAATTATCTGGCATGGCGGCGAAGGTAATTTCTCAAAAAATGCATTCATCAATATGAATGCTGCAGACAGAGCGGCTCTACTTAATTTCCTTGAATCTTTATAAGCGAAGATTATCCTATAAAAAGTAAGGGCAGTGAAATTTTCACTGCCCTTACTTTTTATACTTCTTTGTGTTATTCGCTGATCTTCTCTGCTTCTTTAAAGGAACTTAATCCCTTATTATAGATTTCATCCTTGAGGTTGTAAATCTGGTAGAAGCCTTTGTTACCCCAGGCGCTTCGCGCGATATAGGCTTTAATATTATTTTTGATAAAGTCTTTCGAACGCTTGAACTGAGCCTCATTGTATTTAACACCTGTTTTTGTTGCAAGATCAATCAGATCTTTCAACATCGCATCTGTTACTGTAAACGATTTGAAATAATCTTCAAATGACATGGCACTTAAACTTGCCTTATTGTTTTGGTAATAGTTCAACGTATACTCACGGATCACGTTTTGGTTAAACAGTTCCATCAGGTATTTGGTATATTCTGATGTATCACGGCCCACAAAGATATCCGGCATGATACCGCCACCGCCATAAACCGTGCGGCCTTTCGATGTTTTAAATTTTAAAGAATCATTAAAGTGAATACTGTCTGCATGGAAAAACTCTCCGTGCTCATAACGGGATAATAAATCTGAATCATATGCCGAAACATCTTCTTTGTCATATGGCTTTTGAATGCTTCTACCGCTTGGTGTGTAATATCTGGAAATCGTTAAACGCAATTCAGAACCATCTGTCAGGTTGATTGGTATCTGAACCAATCCTTTCCCAAAGGATCTTCTGCCGACAATCAAACCTCTGTCGTTATCCTGGATAGCACCGGATAGAATCTCAGAAGCAGAAGCACTTCCTTCATTGATCAATACAACTACTGGTCCTGATTCAAAAGCTCCTACAATACTTGCACGGATCTCCTGATCATACTTCGTTCCTTTACCATCTGTATATACAATCATTTTATTACCCGGGATCAATTGGTCCGCAATATTGGTGGCACGATCAAGATAGCCGCCGCCATTATCTTTCAGGTCAATCATTAAACGCTGTAAACCCTGAGATTTTAAATCTGCTAAAGCAGCAAGGAATTCATTATAGGTTTTATCACCAAAACGGCTGATCTTGATATAGCCGGTTGTTTTATCAATCATATAAGCTGCATCGATCGAATACGTTGGGATCTTATCACGAATGATGGTGTAGGTTAGCAGTTTGCTGGATGATTTACGTTTAACCGTAAGAATCACCTTCGTGCCTTTTTTACCGCGTAAGCGTTTGAATACATCGGCAGAGGTAACACCATTACCGGCCATTTGTATGCTGTCAACTTTTATGATTTTGTCGCCGGCCATCAAACCTGCTTTCTCTGAAGGGCCGCCGCTGATAGGCGTCACTACATAAATGGTATCTTTAATAATATTGAATTCAATGCCGATGCCTTCGAAGTCGCCTTCCAGATGGGCATCTGCCATTTGTCTGTCTTTAACAGGGATGTAAGATGTATGTGGATCCAGCTTTTCCAGCATCTGGTTGATTGAGTAATCAACAAGTTCATCCACATTAACGGTATCTACATAATCTTCCTGAATACGACCCAGTATTTCAGCAAAACGTAAATAATTTCCTGCTACATTTTGTTCAGTACCTTTTTTGGATATAGCAGCACCGATGAAGATTCCGCAGATAACAGCCAGTGCCAGAAAAATGGGTAAACGCATCTGAAAAAGAGAGTTTTTGGGTTTTTGATCCTCCATATTTATGATTTAATTTATTGTGTATGCTTTTTCTTGAAATTTTAACCGAATCTTATTTGAAATAGTTCTAAATAGGATTGTTGCTGTACGAATTCCTTAGTAACTTTGAGAGTGTGCAGAAGTACCTTCTGTACAAACCGAACTGCTTGCAGCAAACAAACATACTACTTTTTTGAATACAAAATAGAAATGTAGTAAGTGAGATTTCATACAACGGTTCAGCTATAATATTAAGAAAATTATTGGTTAATGAATAAACTTTCAATTCTATTTATAAGCATCTGTTTAGTAATTACAGCAGCTTGTAAAAAAAAGTCTGATGACGGTACAACTGTAAAACAGGCTAATCGTGAACCATTGATTGGAAATATCGGATACAATGTAATCTATGGAAGGTACCTGAATTTGCAAACGGCTTTCAATGATTTTGATGATGAGGTTCAATCGTTTACAGCAGCACCAACAACAGACGGCCTGCAGACATTGAGGTCTAAATTTTATAAAGCATATATTGCCTGGGAATATGTGGCACAGTTCGAATTCGGACCGGCAGCCGCAGCTACCGTCATGTTGGAAACAAAATCGGTAAATGCATTCCCTTCCGACACCGCATTGATCAAAACACAAATAGAGTCCGGGCTTACCAATATTCCTTCCACCGGCAGTGCTACCTATTCAGGTTTTCCGGCAATTGATTATCTGTTGTATCAGAAAAGCCAGACGGCTCAGCAGATTGTTGATTCATTCAGCGTATCTACGCTGGCTGCCAGGCGTTGTGATTTCTTAAAAGTTGTGAGTTCAAATCTGAAAACCAGAATTGAAACTACATTTAAGAACTGGAATTCATCCGGAATGAATTTCATCGTTATTTATACAAGCAATGCCGGTATTGACCTCGGTAGTTCTACTTCGCAAACCATTAATATGATGGTGTCGGATCTTGAAAATGTTAAGAATTACAAATTAGGTATTCCGTTGAATATTGTTCAGAATGCCGTACTCGATCCATTGGTGGTGAATCCATTTAAATGTGAGGGTTATCATTCCGATTCTTCCCTGGTATTGGCAAAAGCAAGTATTGAAGCAATTCGCAGGTTATATAGAGGTATAACGGTAAACGGTATTGATGGCTATGGTTTCGATGATTACCTGGCAGCTATTGATAAAAAACAACTGGATGTAGATATTCAGCTTCAGATTGCACGTGTGGAAGCGAAGTTAAATGCAATACCAGGCCCGATCTCAACGGCTGTGCAGGATCCTGCCGGCAAGCAGGCAGTGCAGGCAGCATACGATGAAACACTGACGTTATTGACCATGCTGAAGGTTGACATGGCATCTGCAATAGGCGTGATGATCTCTTATGGAGATACTGATGGTGATTAATTCATGAACACACCCGTACAGGCTTATATACAATCTTATTTCAAGCGGAGCACTTCAATTGCTCCGCTTGTTGTTTTTAGAATTGTATATGGCGCCGTAATGACTTACAGTACGCTGCGTTTTATTTTTAATGACTGGGTACACTTGTTTTACGGCGTACCGAAATTCTTCTTTTCGTATTATGGATTTGCCTGGGTAAAACCCATGAGCGAACAAGCCATGCTGCTGGTATATGTACTGATGGCTTTTAGTTTTTTTATGGTTATGCTGGGTGCCTGGTATCGGGTGTTTTCCATACTTTCATTTTTAACCTTTACATATACCGAACTGATCGACCAGACGAATTATCTCAATCACTATTATTTCATCAGTCTGGTTTCATTGCTCATGCTCTTTATGCCTGCGCACAGAAGCTTTTCAATGGATACCTGGCGCAAGCCTGTGCTTGCTGTTACGCATATTCCAGTCGTTTACATTCATATGATTCAGCTGCAGTTGGGCATTGTGTATTTTTATGCCGGCCTGGCTAAAATAAATTGTGACTGGCTGTTTGAAGCCATGCCATTAAAGATCTGGTTGATCTCAAGAAATGATCTTGCGTGGATCGGCTGGCTTTTTAATTATAGCTGGGTGCCGTTCTTCTTCAGCTGGTTTGGCATGCTGTATGACTTAAGTATTCCTTTCCTGTTGCTTACAAAGAGATTCAGAATCTTCGCTTATATGCTGGTGCTTTTCTTTCATATCATGACACGGATTTTGTTCCAGATCGGAATGTTTCCTTTTGTGATGATTGGCGCAACCCTGATTTTTTTTCCTGCGGAATTCCATATCCGGATCATTCAATGGCTTAAAAAAATAATACCTGTACAGCGGCAAGAAATGGCGGAGGAAGTACATTTCAGCATTTCTTCTGAGATCGTCAAAAAAATGCTCGTTTCAGCATTGGTGCTGTATGTAAGCTTCCAGTTGCTGTTCCCATTCCGGTATGTTTTGTATGCAGATAAACTATTCTGGACAGAACAGGGCTATCGTTTTTCGTGGCGCGTGATGTTGATGGAAAAAATGGGTGTATGTTACTTCTATGTGCGCGATCCCATGACCGGCTGGCAGACGGAAGTAAATAATCATGAATTTTTAACCGCACAGCAGGAAAAAATGATGAGTACACAACCGGATATGATTTTGCAGTATGCACATCACATCGGGAAAGTATACCATGAAAGAGGCATTCCAAATCCCGAAGTACGGGTGCGGAGTTATGTAGCCCTGAATGGTCGCCCAAGCAAACCGTTTATTGATTCAGCGGTTGACCTGATGAAAGAAACAGATTCATTCTTACCAAAGACCTGGATTCTTGCATCCTGTCAAAAATAATTCCGGAACGGGCGTAGGTACGTTAAGCGATTTTTGTGAAAAATTGTGTACAGTAAATAAAATGCGAAAAATTTTATAGCTGAATGCGCCTGAAATAGGGGTGTTTATAACTAAGATGAGGTAAGTCATTGTTGAGCAAAAACCTTTTTTCTATATTTATATAAGAACTTATCATACAATCCTATGCAGCATCTAAACGTAAATAAAAGTCTACAAGAACTGGTAGAAAATGATTATGTATTGGCGCACGCCCTGTATTTTTTAGGTGTTAAATTCTATGAACACAAAATGGTTTCGCTGAAAGAAGTGTTGCAAACTTCTGATATTACAGAAGAACAGTTGAACCGCAAACTGAAGGAATTACATGCGGAAGAGTTTCCGGGAGCAGAGTTCTTTAAGTTTTTTGAAGTAGATGCGATTATTGAATATTTGAAGCATGCCCATTATTTATACATCAAAGAAAAGATTCCATACATCTCCCGTTTGATCGCTGATCTGCAGGATACCGATAAATTAACACATGATCTGAAGCTGATTTTTCCATATGTCGTTGAAGATTTTATCAAGCATATTTATCATGAAGAAGATTCGTTGTTTTATTATGTGTTAAAATTGCATAGCGCAAACACCACTACATTCAATGAATCAGTTATGCTGGAGATCATGAGCAAATATTCCATAAAACGTATGGCTGCACATCATGAAAATGATGACGATGAAATGAAAGGTATCCGCGACCTGACAAAGAATTATGCTGTTGATGGAATGAGTGACGTACATCTGAAAGTGGTGTTAAAAGAACTGCAGGCATTTGACCAGGATCTGTTTATCCATGCCCGCATCGAAAACGAAGTACTGTTTCCGAAGGCGTTGGAGCTGGAAGCCAAAGTGGCAAAATATGTGGCAGAATCTATTAAAACATATTAATGGCGCGCATTTTAGCTTTTGATTACGGAACTAAACGGATAGGGCTGGCATGTACCGACCCGCTGCAGATAATAGCAAATTCACTGGATACTGTGCATCCCAAAGATGCGGTGGTGTATCTGAAAAAATACCTGAGCACAGAACAGGTGGAAGCCTTTGTGGTGGGTTTGCCCAGAACCCTGCAAAATGAAGAATCTTCGAATGCCGCGAATGTAAAGGCATTTATCAATCTGATTAAAAAAACATTTCCTGCCATACCCATCTACGGTGTGGATGAACGCTTCACCTCTTCCATGGCGCTGGATACCATGATTGCTGGTGGCGTAAGTAAAAAGGGAAGAAGGGATAAAGCCACCGTTGATAAGATCAGCGCAACTATCATTCTGCAGTCATTTATGGAACAGAAACTGAACGGCACGGCAACCATGATTTTTAAGCCGGAAGAAGCCGAAGGCGAAACGCCTAATGCCTAATGCCCGTTCACGCCTCACACTTTGTTCTACTCCTAAATAATGGAAATTGAGCTTTTGGCCTTCAGCCTTCCGCTTTCAGCCTTTTGCCTTCAGCTTTTAGCATTTTTTTGTATATTTGGAAAATAGTTAAAATAGAAATATGATTTATCCGATTGTGGCATACGGGGATCCTGTGTTGAAGAAAGTTGCCCAAGATATTGAAAAAGGTAGTTTAGATGTTGCAAAGCTGTCGGAAGACATGTTTGAAACCATGGAAAACGCACATGGTGTAGGCTTGGCTGCTCCCCAGGTGGCTTTGAATATCCGCATGTTTGTGATCGATACCTCTGTATTTGATGATGAAAACATTGCCTCTGTTCGTAAAGCATTTATCAATCCGGTGATCGAAGAAGAATGGGGTGACGAATGGCCATATGAAGAAGGCTGTTTAAGCATTCCAGGTGTTCGGGCAGATGTATATCGTCCGTCGAATCTGCGCATTCGTTATTTTGACACCGACTGGAAAGAACATGTAGAAGAATTTGATGGCATGACTGCGCGCGTGATCCAGCATGAATACGACCATATTGAAGGTGTATTGTTTGTAGATCATTTGTCGTCAATTAAAAAACGACTTTTAAAAGGAAAGTTGAGCAACATCAGCAAAGGTGAGTGCGATGCTTCTTACCGAATGAAATTTCCGGTTAAAAAATAACTGTTCTGAATATTAAAATACATGTTCAAGTCCTGAACATGTATTTCTTAAAACCTATAAGGGTGAACGACCTGAAAGTATTTTACATGCATGCGTTTACGAGTCCCTTATAGGTTTTTTAATGACCAGACTGAAGTAATCAATTGAAATTTATATCCAATCCCCATTCTTTAACTATTCAACTTTTAAAATTTACAATCATGAAAAAAATCCTAACCGCACTTTTTGTTTCCTGTCTGGCGTTTGCAACAACGGCACAAACGTTCCAGGGAGAGATCATTTATAAAAACACATTCAAAACAAAAAATCCCCAGGTAAGCAACGAACAGTGGGAGTCTATGTTGGGCAGCAAGCAAGAGTACTTTATCAAAGGAGGCGATTATAAAGTTGTCGCTAATGGTACGTACTTCCAGTGGCAGATGTACATCAACAAAGACAATAAATCATACAGCAAAATGTCAAATTCCCCATCCGTATTCTGGATCGACGCTGCTGTAAATACCGATTCAGTATTAAAAGTTGAAGTGAAAAAAGCAGCGGCTGTTATTCTTGGCTATACCTGTGATGAAATTACAATGACTTGCAAATCCGGTGTGCAGAAATATTATTACAATGCAAAGCAGTCTGTAGATGTTACACTGTATACAAAACATAAATACGGTAACTGGTACTATTACCTGTCTAAAGCAAAAGCATTGCCGTTGAAATCAATCATTGAAACAGATCAGTGCACAATTGAAAGTGTAGCTACAGAAGTAAAGCCAATGATACTTTCCAGTACCATGTTTACATTACCTGCGGGTACAAAATTAGAAAAGAGTCCTTACTAACCGTTCGTATGATGCAGCAGACCATTGCTTCCAAATTGCCGGATATCGGAGTGAATATTTTTTCGACTATGTCGGCAATGGCGCAGCAATACAACGCTGTAAACCTGGCACAAGGCTTTCCTGATTTTCTTCCTTCCGAAGAACTCATCGGACTTGTGCATGCATACATGTTGCAGGGTTTTAATCAATATGCGCCGCTGGCAGGAGCAAAACCTTTGCTTGAAAATCTGGCTGCTAAAGTTGAAAAACTTTATGGCGCGTCTTATGATCCTGCCACAGATATTACTATTACGTGCGGCGCCACGGAAGCGTGCTACACCGCATTGACATCCATACTGGAAGAAGGGGATGAGGTAATCATTCCCGAACCTTCCTTTGATGTTTACCTGCCTGCCATACAACTAAGCAAAGCCAAAGCTGTTTTTGTTCCCTTAACATTTCCGGATTATAGTTATGATTGGGATCTTATCCGTTCGAAGATAACTTCACGTACCAAAATCATTATTATAAACTCTCCGCACAATCCCACTGGTTCAATCATTACAGAGGAGGACATTGTTCAGATACAGAAACTGGTGGAAGACTTCGGTATTTATGTGCTGAGTGATGAGGTGTATGAGCACATCGTTTTTGATGGTAAGAAACATTTAAGCTTAAGTGCAAACCCTGTCATTCGCGAAAACTGTTTTGTAATCGGCTCGTTTGGTAAAACCTTTCATGTGACGGGCTGGCGTTTGGGTTACTGCATAGCTCCGGCATATATGATGACGGAATTCAAAAAAGTACATCAATACAATACCTTCTCGCCGGTAACGCCCATGCAGCTGGCTGTAGCGGATTTTATCAAACGCGAAGAACAATATACATCGCTACCGGATTTTTTTCAGCAGAAAAGAGATTTGTTTTTAAATCATATAAAGGATAGCCGCTTTGATATGATCCCTGCGAGCGGAACGTATTTTCAGATGCTGTCTTATAAAAAGATCAGTGAAGAAAACGATATTGATTTTGCAGCCCGGTTAACGAAAGAATTCGGACTCGCTTCCATACCGGTATCTGTTTTTTATCACGATAAAACAGATCACCATCTTCTTCGTTTCTGTATTGCCAAAAAAGAAGAGACTTTATTAAAAGCTGCAGATATTTTATGCAAGATCTACGCGTAACACTTATTCAAACACCCTTATATTGGGAAGACGCTATTGCAAACCGCGCGATGCTGGAAGAAAAAATTTCAGCCATTGACAAAACAGACGTTATTGTTTTGCCGGAGATGTTTACCACCAGCTTTACAAACAATGCACCGCAGTTTGCGGAACCCATGAACCTGAATACCTTCAAATGGATGAAGCAACTGTCGGCACAAACAGGAGCCTGTATTGTTGGCAGCTACAGCGTGAAAGAAGGAACAGCCTTTTATAACCGTCTGCTATGGATGCAGCCCGACGGCACATTTCACACCTACGATAAAAGACATGCCTTCCGCATGTCGGATGAACACAAAGTATATACAACAGGTAATAAACAATTGGTGATTGAATACAAAGGCTGGAAGATTGCACCGTTTATCTGTTATGATCTGCGGTTTCCGGTATGGTCCAGAAATACGAACAATAAATACGACCTGGCAATCTATGTAGCAAACTGGCCGGAAGCCCGTGCGCATGCCTGGAAGAGTTTATTGACGGCACGTGCTATTGAAAACATCAGTTATGTAGTTGGTTTGAATCGCATTGGTGCAGATAATCTGGGGAATGTATATTCAGGTGATTCTGTTGTGCATGATTTTAAAGGCATGCCGCTTGCTGAACTCAACAGTGAAGAAACAACAGCAACGGTTGTGCTTTCTAAAAAAGAACTGAATGATTTCAGAGAAGTTTTCCCTGCCTACCTGGATGGAGATGCGTTTGAGATTAAGTTTTAGTGATATAACCTTATCCATGGTCTGTGGCACACAGAACACCATAGCTTCACAAATGACAAGTACTTTGTTTATTGCGTAAACTACCAACCGCTTAAAATTATATACTTAACTTTTTTAAATATGAACAGGATCATTTTTATTTCAATCTTCTCGATACTCTTACTTACCAGTTGCAGCAAATACAAATACTGGGATCTGTCAAAATTCAATATGAATAATAAGGCTTTGGAAGATGGTGAAGAAATTAAACTTCTTTATTCAAGCCGCGGACCGCAGAGTGATATGACGCAGGATTATTACATCCATTTAATTGTGATCTCTCAAAAGACAGGTGATACGGTGAATGTACTTACTCCGGTTCATAATGAATTGAGTATGGAAGACAAGGATACAGTATTTAATTTTTTTAATGAGAATAATGCTGTTTTCAAAATAGGCCAAATGGATTCCGAAAATCTGAAAGATATTAAAAGCGCAGACGATATTGACAAAATCAAATCAAAGAAATTGAATAAAGTAGCACGAGATCCGGAATTCGATTATTTGGCTGATAATACCTATCCGACTATTATTGGAATGATCGGAAAATTTGAATCGAACAAGGAGTGAGCCGGAAACCATTAAACGAACAGACTACTTAACGACAACTTTCCAGTATCTATGAAAAGAATCTCACTGATAATTTTACTCGTTGTATTTACCCAATCTGTATTTGCACAGCAGATCTATATCGAAGAAATATTCGGGTATGATTCTACACCGCTTGATACAACGCTGTATTGGTATGGTATTTATCCCAATCCAAATTCAAATCCCAGAATTTACAATAGAAGGTTGCTTATAAAACCTGTAAAAATCACGCTCAAAAAAGATTCCATTTGTTATAGGGTCTGCACAGACAATCCGTTGATCAGCAACTATCTGATTGGATTTAAAAAGCCCATTCAGATAGATTCATTTCCGGATTTTTATTTTACGTCTGCTGATAATTACCTGGATTATTATGTAACCGCCGGTTCAGGGTATCATTACGATATGGATGAAAAAGGCATGCTACGGATGTATGCAAACGGGATCATAAGCAGACAGGAAGATTCAGTGGCAATTAATAATTATGATCTGCTGGTTGAGCATCAATGCCATGCCACTCCGTATATGACCATGAGAGGCTGGCAGTATAATCTTTCATTAGATGTGTATGCTCCCTGCGCAAAAGAAAGTCTGAATCATTTTTTTGATCTGGGTTGTGATCATTTAAACATAATCGATTTGCCTTTATACATAGGGGCGATAGACCTCAACCAGGATGCGTTACTGGATTTAATATTTCTTTATAAAGGCACACACTATCTGCTCTTAACAGGGCAACACAAAGATTCAAAGAAATATATCAAAGAAGTTAAAAAGATGACCCTGGATTGGGGATTCTTTTGAAATATAAATGGTCTGTGTGCCACAGACCATGGTGAAATCTGTGGAATGACTACTACCCACTTTTTAGCAAATGCTTGCGCAGCGGAAGCACCAGCAGTTTGTTATTTGGAATTTGTTATTTGGGATTTTAATATCACTATTGCTTCTTCCTCTGTCTTCACCACTTGATACTCCGTAAACGCCCGCAGGTATTTTTCTACACCAGCATGGTTGCCTTGTATGGTCACTAAAACCGGCAGCTTCTTCTGCAATACATCCTGTATAAAGCGGAGCATGTTACCCATACTAGCTTCACTATCCATGCTATCTATATGTATGATAAGCGGCTCGACCGATTGTAAGAGCCACTTCAGAATTTGCTGATATAAAAAGACTTCTGAGTAATTGTCCGCTTCCATGATCTCCGCTCCCGGAAACTCAGTTTGAATACGTTCGATCCATGCAGATTTTTTGAAGGCTATACCTTCCGGATGGAGAGTTAATTGCAGAAATAACATATGCGGATTTGAAAACTTTAAGTAATATCTGCTATTTTTGATAAAATACAAATACACTTTATGGAGTTAGCATTTTTGTACGAAAGCTTTTTGGAACATCGTTCGGTAACAACCGATACGAGAAAAGTGAAGCAGAATGATTTATTCTTTGCCTTAAAAGGTCCCAATTTCAATGGCAACGCATTCGCAGAGAAAGCTCTCGAAATGGGTGCTTCTTATGTGATCGTAGACGAACCGGATGTTGTTAAAGACGACCGCTACGTATTGGTGGAAGATGTATTGACAACCTTGCAGGCACTGGCTAATCTGCACCGTAGAACGCTGGGCATTCCGATCCTGGCTATTACAGGTTCGAATGGAAAAACCACGACCAAAGAATTGGTAAATGCGGTGATGAGTAAAAAATATAAAACCTACGCAACGGCAGGCAACCTGAATAACCATATCGGTATTCCGCTTACCTTACTGGCAATGGATGAAAGCATCGAGTTTGGTATTGTGGAAATGGGGGCAAACCACCAGAAAGAAATTGAATCCTATTGTCGTTTCACAGAACCGAATTATGGTTTGATCAACAACGTTGGTAAAGCACACTTGGAAGGTTTTGGCGGATTTGAAGGCGTGAAGAAAGGTAAAGGTGAGTTGTACCAATATCTGTTTGAAACCAACGGAATAGCTTTCATCAATTCCAAGAACGAACATCTGATGGAAATGTCTCCTTTTGAATCTCCGATTCTGTATGGGCGGAACAGTGATTTTTATACTGCAAAATTCTTAAAGAGCGATCCCTTTGTAACGTTCATTGCAGGTAACGAAGAATTGGTTGAAACCAAACTGATCGGCGATTACAACTTCGATAACATTTTAGCAGCATTATGTATCGGTAAATATTTTGGAGTGCCATCGATCGCAGCAAATCAGGCGATTGAGCAATATGATCCTACGAATAATCGTTCTCAAATTGCAAAGACGAATCACAATGAAGTGATTTTAGATTCCTACAATGCAAACCCAACATCCATGCGTGCAGCGATCGAAAACTTTGCTTCACTGAATAAGGATAATAAAGTATTAATCCTTGGTGATATGTATGAGTTGGGAGAGGAGAGTGAAGCAGAGCATGCAACCATCGGAGCGATTCTGCACTTGCTGAGTGATACTGAAGTTGTACTGATCGGTAAACATATGCAGGCAGCATTTAACGAATGCCCAACTGCGAAATACTTTGAAACCAAACCCGAAGCTGTAACCTATCTGGAAGCAAATCCGCTGAAAGATAAAACCATTCTGCTAAAAGGCTCAAGAGGCATGGGGCTGGAAACATTGATGCCTTTGTTTTAACATACACCGCTGAATATTCAATAAATAAACAATATGAAAAAGAAGATAATCATTGGCCTGTTGGTTCTTTTAGTGCTGATACAAATTATCCGCGTTGATAAAACAAATCCACCTGTTGATGTGAATAATGATTTTATTACGGTAACAAAAGCCCCTGTTGAAATCGCGGCATTGTTGAAAACCGCCTGCTATGATTGTCATTCCAATGAGACTAAATACCCGTGGTATTTTAATGTTGCCCCAATTTCCTGGTGGGCGAAAGATCATGTGAATGATGGCCGCAAACATTTGAATTATTCAATCTGGAATACATACAATAAAGAAAGACAGAATCACAAACTGGAAGAAATGTATTCAGAAGTGGAAGAAGGAGAAATGCCTTTATCTTCTTATACCATGGTGCATGGTGATGCAAAATTAACAGCTGAACAAAAAAAGGCGTTGACTGAATGGTTGAAAACTGTAAAATAATTATGAATTATAAATTATGAGTTATGAATTGCGATTAGCGAACGCTACTATTCATAATTTATAACTCATAATTTATAATTGCTCTCCTGTATTCGCTCGGCGATACGCCGGTGATTTTTTTGAAGTATTTTGAGAAATACGATTGGTCTGCAAAATTCAATTGAAAGGCTATTTCCTGAACCGTGTATTCTGTATGTGTCAGCAGACGCTTTATTTCAAGTGCCATGCGGTCGTTGATGAAATCGGTAGGTGTGCGGCCTGTAAATTCTTTTACAGTTTCACTTAAGTGATTGGCCGTTACCTGCAACGCATCTGCATATTCTTTCACACCGATATTCTCCGTACATTTTTCTTCAATCAGTTGCTTGAAACGCTTGATGAGGATATGGCCTTTCTTTAATTGCGTTCCCTCAGGCTGCGGATACAAACGTTTGCAATGGATCAGTATTAAGTCAAGCAAGGCATGCGTAGCTTCTTTGCTGTCGATCGCATTTGTATTTACTTCGATCAGTGTTTTTCTGAACAAGGAATCCAGTTCTTCAATCTCTGCGGTATGTTGCAGGTATAACGGCGGATTGTCATATTTCAATGAATAGAAAAAAGGAAATTCAAATAATTTATATGGATCTGATTTATTGGATAAGTAGAACGCAGAACTGAACAGGAAAATGTAACCATTGATATCTTCTGAAAATTTAATTTCGTGTATTTGTCCGGGTGAAAGAAAAAACACGGTGTTGGGTTTGATCTTGTATTCCTGCAGGTCAATGGTATAGGTGCCTGTGCCGTGCGTAACAAAAAGAATTTCGTAAAAGTCATCGTGCCTGTGTGGATAGGCTACTTTGAAGTCCCGGTCTTTATTGAATATTTCAACATTATATAAGGTTTCATCATTCGTTTTTTTTGAAAACGTATCAATGGAATATACGGGAATATGCTGCGTTTTTTGTTTCATTCAGAAAGTTTCATGCAGTCGTACATAAAATCATGCGGCGGTGCAAAGTTTTCCTTGATCACCTGCGGACTCACCCAGCGTAGCAGATTCAGCACAGAGCCTGCTTTATCGTTCGTGCCTGATAAACGTGCACCGCCGAATGGCTGCTGATTTACAATAGCACCGGTAGGTTTGTCATTGATGTAGAAATTGCCCGCACTATAATACAACGCTCTCCTGACTTCTTCGATATGTATGGCTTGGCGGGCAAAGATACTTCCTGTTAATGCGTAGCCTGTAGAAGTATCAACCAGTGTAAGCACATGGTTCCAGTCTTTATCTTCATACACATAAATAGTTAATACAGGCCCGAAGATCTCTTCCGTCATGGTTTGGTATTCTGGATTTGTTGTTACAATAATTGTCGGCTGGATAAAATAGCCAACGGAATCATCGTACGTACCACCAGCAACAATAGACGCTTCAGAAGATTTTTTCGCTGCTTCAATGTAACTCACAATTTTATCAAATGCTTTTTTATCAATCACTGCATTGATGAAATTGGAAAAGTCTTCAACGGTTCCAACTTTAATAGCAGCAATCATGTGCAGCATTTTTTCCTGCAGCGACTGCCAGATCGAAGCCGGAATGTAGGCGCGTGAAGCAGCAGAGCATTTCTGTCCCTGGTACTCAAAAGCTCCGCGGATCAATGCTACAGCCAAGGCTTTCACATCACAGTCGGGGTGGGCGAGCACAAAGTCCTTACCACCGGTTTCGCCAACGATGCGCGGGAAATTTTGGTATAGATCAATATTCTGGTAAACAGTTTTTGTAATGTGTTTGAAAACGGCTGTACTACCGGTAAAATGCAAGCCTGCAAATTTCCGGTGCTGGAAAATAATATCACCCGTAAGCGGGCCGTCGGTGTAGATGAGATTAATCACACCATCCGGTAACCCAGCTTCCATCAGCACTTTCATAATGATACGAGCCGAATAGATTTGCGTGTATGCCGGTTTCCAAACGATGGTATTGCCCATCAATGCGGGAGCGGAGGGTAGGTTACCGGCAATCGCAGTGAAGTTGAAAGGTGTAAGTGCAAACACAAATCCTTCCAGCGGACGGTATACCATTTGATTTTTTATGCCTTCCGGAGAATAGGGCTGTATGTTTTCGATCTCACGAGCAAACTGCACATTCAGTCGCAGAAAATCAATCAGCTCGCAGGCTGAATCTATTTCTGCCTGATACACATTTTTGGATTGCCCTAACATGGTTGCTGCATTGATCTCCGCACGGTACGCTCCGGCAAGCAAGTCTGCTGCTTTTAAAAATATAGCTGCCCGCTCTTCCAGGGTTTTATGACACCAGCTTTGTTTGGCATGCAGCGCTGCAGTAATTGCTTGAGTAACATGAGTACCTGTTCCTTCGCAGAAATAACCAAGTGTATGCTTATGTTCATGGGGAGGTGAAATACGAATACGCTTGTCTGTAAATACTTCTTTCCCGTTTATAATCATCGAAACAAGTACTTCTGAAGCCTTCAGTGTTTGTAAGGTTTCCTGCAGGTGTATTCTTTCTTTTGAGCCCGGCGCGTATTGCAATACATTTTCGTTTGTCATAGCACGAGTGTTTGTCATGGTCTCAATATGGGTTAAAAAATTAAAGGATCTCTTTCAATTCAATCAGATTGCTGATTTCAAATTGAATATTTTCATTGTGTTTTTTCCGATCCGGATTGTAAAATACATTTCCGAAGCCTACCTGCTTTGCACCCAAAACATCAGCATATAGATCATCACCAATCATGATGCTGCTCTCGGCTTTGCTGCCGGTTGTCTGAAGGGCATATTCAAAGATCTGCGGTTCCGGCTTTTTATGTCCGGTATGATCTGCATGAATCAACGATTCGAAATATTTTTCCAATCCCGAATGTTTCATCTTCACATGTTGGGTTTCAGAAAAACCATTCGTAATAATGTGCAGCGAATATCCTTTCTCTTTTAAATAATCCAGGATCTCGAATGAGTTACTGTGCACATGTGGTTTCGTTGGACACAGTTCGATAAAATGTGTATCGATACGTGCAGGTACGTGATGGGCTTCAATACCTAAGAGCTTGAATGTACGGGGGAAACGTTCCGTACGCAACTCTTCCTTGGTTACTTCATTGCGGTGAAATCCTTCCCACATGGTATCGTTGATGTGGCGGTATGTTTTCTGAAAATCCGGAACGGTGAAACCAAATTTTTCGAGTTCGTAGATAGCGTACAATTCCTGCAGGGTTTCCGCGCAGTTCTGCGTGAAATCCCAAAGGGTATGATCCAGATCAAAGAAAACGGTTTTGTATGTTCTCATATCAGAAGTTCAGTTTCAGTCGTTCAACAGGAACATTATTTACCAGGTGACTTTCAACAATCTCCTGTACATCTTCGGGAGTAACTCTTCCATAGAATACCCCCTCAGGATAAACAACCAGCGCTGGTCCATGTGCACACACATCAATACAACCTGCCCGCTGTGCACGTATCTCTATAGCCAGCTTCCTGTTTTTAATTTCTTTTTTGAAAGTTTCAACAAGTTCCATGCCCCGCTTTTCTCCACAACATTCTCTGCCGTCGGTGCGTTCGTTCGTACAGATAAAAACGTGTTTTTTAAATTTCATATTGCGTAATAGTTATCAATGTTTAATCAGGGTTTTTATAAATCAGGTACCTTATAAATTTTCTTCTTGATGTGCTGTTTACGTATGGCCAGCTCATTGTTTGCATACAATGTTCTGTATTCAATCAGGTCCTTGTATAGTTGCTGTTCTTTGCCAAAAAGTTTGAACAGTTGTTTTAAGATGTCTATATACGTTTCATTGATGAAATAGTAGACCCACTGATCCACTTTCCGGTATTTGACCAGACCAATGGATTTTAAAACACTTAAATGGCGGGAAGTTTTTGTTTGTGTATAGTCGAGAATCAGTTCGAGATCAGAAATACACATCTCTTCATTGATCAGAATAAGATTCAGAATCCGGATTCTGGATTCATCACTGAATGCTTTCAGAATCTCGGAACCTTTCAGAATATCTACCGTTTTTAGTCGTATCATGTATATTCGTTCAATCAAATATACATAAATACTTAGTGTAAAACCCTTGTTTGGGACAATAATTAGCGATTAAAGCAGTTCTAAATAGCAATGATGAACGGTTTTTTTTAACTTGTAACCAATAAAATTGAATGCCCTTTGAAAAAAAGTATATATAGTAAGATCATAACAAGTCTGGTACTGATGCTATTCTTTAGCGTAGCGCATGCGCAGTCGCCAAGAAAGATCATTCAGTTTTCAGGTCTGATTGTTTCCGGTGATAGTGCCTACGGTACACCGGGTGTATACATATTTGTGCCAAAGGAAGGGAGGGGGACGATGTCCAATGCGATTGGTTATTTTTCCATGGCAGCTCTTACCGGCGATAGTGTTGTTATTAAATCCATCGGATACAAGGAAAAAACATTTGTCGTTCCTTATACATTAGAAGATAAGGTGTCTGTTATTATTGAAATTCTGGAAGACACGCTCTACATGCCGATTATAGAAATTACCCCCTGGCCTACGGAACGTTTGTTTAAGGAAGCATTTGTAGCACTACAGCTCCCTGAACAGAATTATTCGAACATGCACAACAATCTTAATGAGCAGGTGTTAAAACGTATGATGTATAATTTGGGCGAAGATGCGAGTGCCAATCATAAATATTATCTGCAGCAACAAACCTTGCAGGTGCAGAATCAATATTATGCACCAACGTTATCATTAACAAATCCGTTTGCCTGGAAGAGTTTTATTGACGGAGTGAAAAAAGGTGAGTTGAAGAAGAAATATCCAAATCAGGTTACTCCTGAAGATGAATAAAATCTTTGTTTAAATTAAATCAATCCAATATTGTAAACTATTTTTCAATATTGGAAAATTAATTTTGAAAAGTAAAAAAATAGTTTCTACCTTTGAATTATGAATTACACAAACAAATGTACTCTATCAGTCCTTTCAGTGGTCGCAGCACATGCGGTTAAGCGGGCTATATAGGTGTATCTGTAAACCATATATATAAAGTCCCGCTCTCAACAGGCGGGACTTTTTTATTTGTTAAATATTGAATTGAAATAATTGTTATGAATTTATCGCTCACACATCATACATCGAAATGTTCAGCCGCGCTTCTTGCAGTCGTGGTGAAGGCAGTCTATGTCCGAGTCTGGGTGGTATAATATTATCGTAACGTGTTACTGATTTTATTGAAGGCCTCCCGAAAAAACGGGAGGCCTTTTTTGTTTGTCACCATTTAAATACATACACATATGAAAACCAAAACAACAGAAAATCTATTTGCTGATCGCGTAGCAAATGTGCCGCAGTCATTTATCCGTGAAATATTAAAGGTTGCGTCGAATCCCGCCATTACATCATTTGCCGGAGGTTTGCCTAATCCGGCATTTTTTCCAGTAAAGGAATTAGAACAATGTGCATCACGTGTATTCCGTCAGCAGGGAATGCAGGCCCTGCAGTATGCGTCAACAGAGGGTTATTATCCCTTGCGGGAATTTATTTCCGAACGTTACCGACAGCGGTATAATCTGGATATACCACCGGAGCAGATATTAATCACCAACGGTTCTCAACAGGCATTGGATCTGATCGGAAAAATATTCATCAATCCCGGCGATCATGTATTGCTTGAGCGGCCCACGTATCTTGGCGCATTGCAGTGTTTATCTATGTTTCAGCCAACGTTCCAGGAAGTACAGTTGAATGCAGACGGAATAGATATAGGTGACTTAGAGGATCAGCTTTGGTCTAATCCGATCAAACTGTTTTATGGGATTCCGAATTTTCAGAATCCTACAGGCATTCGCTATAGCGCAGATGTTCGCCAACAGGCTGTTGATATATTGAGTCGTTACAATACCTATGTAATAGAAGATGATCCGTATGGTGACATATTCTTTGATGAAACAGAACTGCCGCCATTGTATGCATACATGCCGGAAAAAACAATTCTGTTGGGTTCATTTTCTAAAACCATTGCTCCGGGAATGCGCCTGGGCTGGATGGTTGCCAATCCGGAAATCATTCGTAAAGCAACCATCATGAAACAGGCGTCTGACCTGCATTCAGGAAATTTAACACAATATATTTTACATGAATTCCTGACGATGTATTCTCTGGATGCACATATCAAAAAAATACAGGATACATACCGGTTTCAGCGTGATACCATGATCAGCTGCCTGAAACAATATTTTCCTGCAACGGTTGAATATACACATCCACAGGGAGGAATGTTTACATGGGTTACATTGCCTGAAGAAATAACAGCGCGCGAATTGCTGGCAAAAGCGATTGAACAGAACATAATCTTTGTGCCCGGGGATTCTTTCTATGCAAGAAATCCCGATACACAAACCCTGCGCTTGAATTATTCAAATGTAGACGAAGCAACCATGCGCAAAGCCATGAATACACTTGGCGGCATGGTTGCGGGGTTAGTAGAAGCCTGATCGGTAATATATTTTTTTACTAGTATGAGAAATAGATTACTGAACTCTGGCCGCAACATAGAAGTAGCGGCCAGAGAAACTATGTTTTTAGTTCAGCGGACTGTGGGGGGTGTTTTAAATTTGGGTAGCGCAAAAGCGTCGATGCGCTATAAACGATGGCTGGTTAAAAGCAGAAAAGATTTTTATGTAATGGTTAAAAATTACAAACGGTAAATAAGATTGATTTAGTGTTTCGTAAAAAGAAATGCTAAATCAATTTTTTTATATGTACTGGTCTGAAATTTATGGTATATTTATTTTTCGGCTTTTTAATACATCAGTTTGATATGAAAAAATATATTTCAGGTTGTCTGTTATTTGTTCTTGCATTTTCCCTGCATGCAGAACGTATTATTCAGAAAGGAAAATTTTCCATCGTTATTGCATCCGATACACTTTATCCGGAAGAATACTATAGATTATATGTTGATCTCACACAGATTCCCGACGCAAAAGTATTCAGGAACGGAATGCCTGTTCCTGTAGATAGCAGTAGCCATAAAGCTTATATAAGATTCAAGGTTTCGAGCACATCTTTTGATATAGATGATAATGGATACCAACGTTTTACATTATATGTTAAAACCGATAAAAAAACGTTTGTTGAAGAAGTGCCCTATATTGTGAAAAGAACGCCGGTTAAAAAGTATTTAGTAAAAGATTCTGTTGAGTATTTTTTAGCAGAAAATACTGCCTACAGAAATATTAAGCTATTGAATGATTTCTCTGTATATGAAAATTTTAAAGAATATTTAAAAGGAAAACTTTTTCTACATGAGCATTTGGGTCAGCTTTCAATGACTGTTATTATTGATTCTAACGGAAAAGTTGTCAGATATGATTGTATCAGAAATACATACTTTGATATACCCAAAGAGAAGTTTGATAAAATAATTGCTGCATACCATGTACCAAAGACTATGATAAAACCGTATGAATTTAAATTCGGTATTGAAGTATTTACTTTTAAGGGATACATTGAAAATGTATTTTATGAATATGGTGCCGTTATGGATTTTTAATCCTGTTGTATATTTATACGCAGTAATTCATTTTTTTATATTAAACACCATCCGGAAAATACCTGAGTAAGATTGAATTCAGAATATGTATATTTGTCAGTTGTTTAAAATGTTAAATAGTTTCTTATAAATTAATTTCCCCATATCAATGAAGATTTCCAGCTATCCAAAAACAAAAGAGAATTTTTGTATTTCCTTCATTAGAAAAATTGTACCAGTACTTTTTATTTTATTCCTGACAATTAATTTATCCCTGCAAGGGCAAACCGTTAGCGATAATATTCGATTGAACCAGGTGGGTTACTACCCCAATTTAGAAAAGAAAGTTTATGTAGCAGGAGGAGCTGCTGCTGCCGGTTTTTCAGTACAGTCATTGGATCATGCAACCACTTATTATACAGGTTCCCTTGGTAGTACGGGAATTGCAGATTTTAGTGCTTTTACTACACCGGGAAAATATGTAATTAATGTTGCGGGTACCGGCTATTCTATGCCATTTTCGATTCATGCAGAAGTTTTAAATGAACTATCAGTCGCTGCTATAAAAGGATATTATTATAAACGTGCCTCAACTGCCATTACGAGTCAGTATGGCGGTGTGTATGCCCGTACAGCGGGACACCCGGATACGCAGGTGATGATTCATGCATCCGCTGCAAGTGCTGCAAGACCTGAAGGAACAATTGTATCTGCGCCTAAGGGGTGGTATGATGCCGGTGATTATAATTGTTATGTTGTGAATTCAAACATCACGACTTATACGCTGTTATCTGCTTATGAACATTTTCAATCGTATTATGACACATTAAAATTAAACATTCCAGAAACCGGAAATAGCATGCCGGATATTCTGGATGAAATAAAATGGAATCTGGATTGGATGCTGGCTATGCAGGATCCTTCTGATGGTGGAGTGTATGATAAAAAGACTACAGCTGCGTTCAGTGAATTTGTAATGCCGGCAGCTGATCAGGCACAACGATATATGGTTGGGAAATCTCAGGGATCAACGTTTGGTTTTGCAGCAGTCATGGCTGTAGCGTATAGAGTTTACCTGCCGTATGATGCTGCCTACGCAAATCAATGTCTGGAAGCATCTAAAAAAGCATATGCCTGCACTGCAAGTTTGTCGTACTCCACGAACCCTCCAGGTATATCTACAGGAGTATATAATAGTCAGTCGAATGAAAAAGCGTGGGCTGGTGTTGAATTATATATATCAACAAAAGATGATGCGTATTATGTTCCTAACTATCAATTATTCTGTCAATATGAGCCGAAATGGTATCAAGTGAATACCGTAGGACTCATGTCGCTGGTGCATCATAGGAAAAGCCTTACAGCTATTGGTCTTGCAGATACTACAACTATAAAAAATAAGTTGCTTTCCTTTGCAAACGCTAATCGTTCAAATTTAGGTTTTACAAGTTTATTTTCAGGCGAGTGGGGCAGTAATTCATTTGCACTTAATGCAGGGATGATGGACATGTGTGCTTATTTGCTTACTAAAGATAAGGCCTATCTGAATTCTGCCATTTATATAATGGATTATGTATTAGGAAAAAATGGGGCAGGTTATTGTTTTGTAACATCATTCGGAAGTAAAAGAGTGATGCATCCGCACGATAGGATTTCAAGTGCAGATGGTATTGCTGAACCAATACCTGGATGGGTTGTAGGTGGGGGTTCATCTTATGTAGACGTTGAAGAAAGATATGACCTGAATGAAGTAGCCATTAACTGGAATGCACCTTTAGTATTTTTAAGCGGAGGATTGCAATATGTGAATCGTACAGATTTGAGTCCAGTTATCAAAGTAATGAACGGAACAGAAACGGTTGCGACAAATGGTACACTACAATTGGGATCTTCCATTGTTCAAACGGAATCAGATAAAATCACGCTGACCATTAAAAATGCAGGTGGCATATCGTTGCAGGTATCAGCTATACTGGCAACAACCGGTTTGCATGTAAGTGCGCCAGACCCGGCAGGACTAATCGTTCCGGGTACCAGTGCTACGTTTACCGTTTCAGCTACTCCTTCAAACCCAGGATTGAATACTGGGACTATTAAGATTGTAACAAATGATTTGCAAACTCCTCAGTTCCTCATAAACGTAAGCGTAAAAGGCAGACCCGACGGTGAGCCTTTTCTGGAAGTGCTAAATGGGTCAGATCTGATATCCTCCGATAATGAGCCGGTGTTATTATTAGGTTCTTCTGAAAAAAATGTAGCAGTTGATCCGGTTACCATTACACTGAGCAATGGCGGTACGCAACCACTCACTATTTCTTCTGTAACAAGCACGGCAGGGTTTGTAGTAAGTTCAGCAGAGCCGGCGGGGGATATTGCTGTTGATGGTTCTGCGTCCTTTACAATTACAGGAACTCCCGCTCATACAGGTATCAATGAAGGCATCATTACAATCAAATCAAATGATCCTTTACACTCCGTATTTTTGTTGAATGTTGGGGTGACAGGACTTGGACCGGTATTGAGAATCTATCAGAATAATATTCCTTACACAAATAATCCGGCGGAATATATTTTCTCTCCTTCGGTTGTGCAGGGCAACCAAAGCACTCCGGTTGAATTTGTAATGAAAAATGAAGGGACAGCTGCGCTTATACTTGATGCTCCTGTTATCACAGGTCCATTTGAACTTGTGGGGCAGATACCATCTTCTTTGGATGCAAATACGCAAGCAACTTTTTCAGTCATATTTAAGCCTTTAACTACCGGCACGCTGCAGGGGGCAATAAATTTTACTGATGGCGAAGATCAAACATTCACATTGGATCTTTCAGGTACAGGCATATTAGCTACCGGTACTTCCGGTTCATTGGCAGCAGATGCTTTTACAATCAGTCCGAATCCAACCAAACAGGATATGTATGTTCAAATCAATGGGGCATTTAATAATGTATCCATCAATGTATACAACACGTTAGGAGAGCTGGTACTTTCAGCAGCATTGAATGATGCTGACAATACGTTAGTGCCATTAACGCTTAGAAACAAAGCGGCAGGTATGTATCTTGTTGAAGTAAGTACTGATCAGGGTAGCAGTGTAAAAAGAATTATCAAGGAATAAGTAACCTTATGTTAGCGTAAATAAAAAACGTCTCCATGACAGGAGGCGTTTTTTATTTATCACAGAAAAAATATTATTCAGTTACAACCAATTTTTTAACAGCAACATTACTGTCTTGTGTAACAGTTACCAGGTAGAAGCCTTTCGCAAGTGTACTGATGTTTAAATCAATACTGTTTGAGCTCGTTGTATAAGGAACTGAGATACGTTGGCCCTGTTCATTCACAATACTCACAGTAGCTGATTCAAGCTCCATGTCTGAAGTTATGTGTACGGCATCTGTAGCCGGGTTCGGAGAAAGGCTGGTACCTGCTGAAATATCCGTTGTTCCAGCAATTCTTGCCTGTGTATAACCACATGCAGGAGGAGTCGCATCGTTGCTGAAGTAAATGGTAAAGTCGCCGTTTTTATTTACCAGCACAAAATTTCCATTGTTCGTGATAACATAATATTCTCCATCAAGTCCGGGAATGCCCGTATTAGTAAATGTAACAGATGGAGAAGGCGAGTTGAATGAATAGGTAGCTTTTGTTTTCAGGTCAATATAGTAAGGCGCTGTATTGAACAGATTGAAAGAGAAGTTCCACAATCCATTGTTTTGTAAATCCCAGTGAATAGCGAAAAAGCTTACAGCAGAAAGGTTCGGTCCGCCATCACCAAGTACATATGCATGTGTGTATTGTTTATACATGATGGATGGTAAAGCTGTTGCCAGCGGTGCACCGTAAGTACATTGTTCAGGGCCCCCAAGTTTGAAGGTCATGGTTTCACCTATACCGCTTACATTGTGAAGGCGGATACCTGAATTGGAACCATCCCACCAGTGGGCATCGGGCAGGGTACCATCGTTAAATCTTGTTTTGTAACCCGCTTTGTATAAGTCTCCATAACCACCAGTGCCGTTGTTATTTTCTAAATCGAATAAACCATCAGCCTGTTCAAGTGAAATGAAGAAATGGCGCGCCTGCGTCATTTCATTGAAGCTGTTGTTTCCGGTTTTATCAACATGCCAGATCATAAGCCCTTCGTCTGGAAGGGACTCGCTGCGGCCAGTACGTGTTCTGCTTTCGATCACAAACAATTCATTGCTGTTGGCCGGGTTGTTGATGATATAGGATTGATTCAGGTTAGACTGTGTTGTGTAAGTACCTGTTGCCCCGGTAAGGTCTGTATAGCTTTCCCAGCCCGCATCAATTCTTAAGTAGGCATTTGGAGGTACAGGGTTTGTTGCAGCTCCCTGGTAAGCCATCAGGCAATAGCCGCCCACACCTGTAGAATTGTAATCATAATCATACAGATCGGGCCAGTGCATCAGCATATGTCCGTTCTCATGGCAGGTTGTTGCTATGGTAAGATTATCACCTATGTTTGTCATCTGGTAGGAGCCAGAGTTTACACCATCGGCACTGAAGCCATAATAGCCGCCGGAATGCGGCCATAGTCCCTTAGCCCAACCCATAGTTGGATAGCCTGCATACATCAGGTTGATTGCACGGATAGAAGTTCCTTCAACAGACAAGGTAGAGAAGTCGAAACCTTGTGCATCTGCCCAGGTCAATGCTTCGTGAATCAAATCCGTTACATGTGGGTTAATGGTATCTTCATAATATGTTTTTGGATGTATAGCTCTGTAATAGCCCAATACATCGTTGGTATAGCTTAATTGGTTTTCCGATACAGCCAGATAGTAATCATGAATAGATCCATTGTTTCCGAAATCACTATAACCTACTTCGTTATAGAACCGGTCGATTGAATCTCTGCCAATGACAGATGGTTGATCAGAAAAATCAATCAGGATCGTAAGACCTTTAACGTTTCCATTCAGCGGAGCTGCGGTGCGTAGTGAAGAACTGCGCTGGCTGATAGCGGCTGGCGGTACCGGCAATAAGCGGGCGCGGTTTGCTGCACGTATTTTATTTGCCGCAGTCGCGTTGATATCAATTCCTTTTGGTATGCCTGGTAAATTAACAGCTGCTCCGGTATAAACAATGCCTGTCGACAATAAAGAATTTCCATCTGCTGAAAGCACTGCATACGATATCCACCCGGCCGTATCTCTTGTAAGCGTGTAACCATCGATACTTTCTACACGCTGATAAAATTCATCACCCCATACTTTCACTGTGACAAGGCTGGCATCAGGTTGCTTGAATTTAAATTCAGTTCCGAAATAAGGTGCTGCCTGAGCAGCAAAAATTACAAAAAAAGCACACACGATCGTTACGAACGTTTTAGGTGCCGCATATATTTTTTTCATATAATACAGTTGTTTAAATCGAACTAATAAAATTGAAGTGAAATAAAAATAATTGGTTGGTATCATTCTGTTGCGAAAAACAGAATGTCAAAAAAACATTTTATTCATCCTGTATTCAAATTGAATTAAGGGATGTATCGTATTTCATTTTTTTATGATCATAGCTTTTAGAAATAGGGTGAAATGAATTGTTACGGTTTCAATCTGTTGTATACATACAATTGAATAACTAATATAGAACAGTATATTTTAGAAGCAATGAATAAATATTTCATTTGATTATTTTTTAACAATCGTTTAACTCCTGTAATGACGAGGGTTTAAACATGTATTAGAATACAAAAACAAATTATATGAATTGTTCAAAAGTATGATACCTGTGCAAACAATGTTGTTTTAACATAGGAATGGTAGATGTTTAGATGCATGTGTTTTCTTGTATTTTGAAAAATGTGTATGAGAATTTATTCCAATTTTTAAATACAAGATGAATCAAAAGGTTAATGGCGCGTAAATAAATTTTATGAAATGAATAATGATGAAATCTTTTTTTGATAAGAGATTTGATAGCGATCAATAGATGCTTTATTCTGAAAATTCTATCCGTAAAATAATTTGTATTTTTTTTGAATTTTCCGGCTTTTTGAGGGTTTTATTC
>JAGKWN010000158.1 GCA_021151805.1 Cytophagaceae bacterium
AATTTATATCAATTAGGGTCTGCTACAATTTCTTTTAAAAACATGCCCGCTACTCTGCAGGATTTTTTATCAAGGTCTTCATAATCGTTCATATCAAATTCATTAATATCCTTGTATTTAAGCTTTACAAGTCGTACGCCCAATAATAAGTGAACTAAAAATTCAGCATATTCATTTTTATTGATGCGTTTGAATTCTTTGGAAGTAATACCGGATTGTATAATTGTGGATACCATTTCCAATTCGATTTTATTGAAACGTTCAAAAGCCTTATTGTAAACGGGTTTGGAGTTATAAAAGAAGTCGGAGCGAAGTTTTGATAAGTTAAGGAGCTGTCTGAAAAACAAGCTTCTCAGCTTTACATATTTTTTTAATTGTGTGGTGGCATCCATTCCTGAATGGATTACCTTATCCATTTCATCAAAAAAAACATTTTGTTCTTTGGTAATGACTGCTTCAAATAAAGTTTCTTTGTCTGGAAAGTAATAATATAGAGATGCTTTACCCATGCCTACGTCGGAGGCAATTTCATTCATCGTTGTTTTACACAGCCCAAAGTGAGCAAATCTTTTTTGGGCTGCGTTTACAATGATTTCTACTTTACCGTCTTCGTTTTTATTTTTTAAATCAGTCATGGCCTTATTGGATCATGCAAATATAAGGAGTATTAAAAGATATCTAATACTCCTTATACGTGACATTGTTAGTGGGATGTTGGATTGTTTGTCCCTTCCTCGATTTTATTGTCCTTTAATTTATTTCTATATGCGATTTTAGTTATGATCACATACAATGCAGGTACAATAAAGATAGCAAGGCCGGTAGCAGCAAGCATACCACCAAATACGGTCCACCCGATTGTTTGTCTGGATACAGCTCCGGCACCAGATGCAAATACCAATGGCAACACGCCTAATATAAAGGCTAGAGATGTCATTAATATTGGTCGAAGACGCAACTGCACCGCTTCAACGGTTGCCGCAATAATTTCCATTCCTTTATCTACACGTTCTTTAGCAAATTCAACAATCAGAATCGCGTTTTTAGCAGCTAGACCAATCAATGTAATCAAACCAATCTGCGCGTAAACGTTATTACTCAGTTTCGGAAGGAAGAACAGCGTAAGAATCGCGCCAAATGCACCTAATGGCACCGCTAACATAACAGAGAATGGTACAGACCAGCTTTCATATAAGGCCGCCAGGAAAAGGAATACAAATATGATCGAAAGTGCAAAGATGTAAACGGCACTTGAACCTGATTTAATTTCTTCTCTGCTTAATCCTGAGAATTCATATCCATAACCTGCAGGTAAAACCTGTGCTGCCACTTCTTTTAGGGCATTGATTGCATCACCGCTACTGTAGCCTGGTTTCGGAGTGCCATTGAATTCTGCAGAACGGAACAAATTGTAGTGCGAAATCAACGGCGCATTTTCTACAGCTTCATACGTAGCCAATGAACTTAATGGAATCATGTTTCCGCTTACGTTTCTTACATAGTATTTATCCAGATTCGTTACATCTTTACGGAAGGTCGTATCAGCCTGGGCTACTACTCGGAAGTTACGGCCATAGATAGAGAAGTCGTTGATGTATCTGCTACCCATGAGTGTTTGGATTGTACCAAACACATCTGCCGTAGATACACCCATGCGTTCACATTTCACACGGTCAACATTGATCTTATACCCCGGAGCTTTAGCAGTAAAGAATGTGAAGGCCCTAGCAATTTCCGGACGTTTATTGGCTTCCATCATAAATTGCTTCACAACCCTTTCAAAGTCTTTGATATCATCATTGCTTTGTTTCTGTTCAATCATAAAGCTGAAACCGGAAGCAGTACCCATACCAGGGATTGGCGGAGGTGGAATTACAATGATGTTCGCTTCTTTAATCGCAGCAAATTTTTTCTGGAATTGGGCCACAATCGAGTCGATTTGCATGGATGGATCGGTACGTTGAGCCCAAGGTTTTAACTGGCAAAATAACGTACCACTGTTTGATTTGGAACTGAATGTAATTGCATTCAAACCTCCCAAAGCAGCAAAGTGATTTACGGAAGGATTCTCTTTAACAATTGTCATCATTTTTGATAATACATCTACCGTACGGCTTGTAGATGCACCGTCCGGCAATTCGAATGTAATGATCAAACGACCTTCGTCTTCAGTAGGGATGAAGCCTGTAGGCTTACTTTTGAATAAACCAAAGGTTGCAACAAAGATGCATATCAGTATGATGAGAACAAAAGGAGCTTTGCGTATGCAGTATTGTACCGTTTTAGAATACGATGCTGTTACACGTGCAAACCAGTCATTGAATTTAAAGAAGAACTTATTCAAGCCTTTTGAATTTTCATTCAGCTCCATAGGTCTCAATAAAAGCGCACATAAAGCAGGCGTAAGAGATAAGGCAACAAAAGCAGATAACAATACAGATACTGCAATTGTTATGGCAAATTGCTGGTACAAGCGGCCAACAATACCAGGGATAAAACCAACCGGAATGAAAACGGCCGCAAGGATAAGGGCGATCGCAATTACCGGACCGGATATATCCTTCATCGCTTTTATCGTAGCTTCTTTTGGTGAAAGCTTTTCATGATCAATATAATGCTGTGTCGCTTCCACCACAACAATGGCATCATCCACAACAATACCAATTGCTAAAACGAAACCGAATAGCGTAAGCGTGTTCACTGTAAAACCAAGTGGTATAAACAAGATGAATGTACCGATGATGGAAACCGGAATGGCAAGAATTGGAATCAACGTTGCTCTCCAGCTCTGTAAGAACAGGAATACAACTACGATTACAAGAATAAGCGCTTCAACAAGTGTGTGAACAACTTCGTTGATGGATACTTCAACAACGGATACCGATTCGAAAGGTACTACATATTCCACATCAGCAGGGAAGGACTTTTTCAATTCTTCCATTGCTTTATAAACACCTTCGGCTGTTTCAATTGCATTGCTACCCGGTGATTGATAAACCAATAAATACGAAGAACGTTTTCCGTCAACAAAGTTGTTGCTTGAGTAATTGAATTTACCTAGTTCAACACGCGCTACATCTTTTAGATACACAATTGATCCTTCATCCGGCTTGGTACGAACAACAATGTTTTCAAAGTCTGTAACTTTTTCAAGCATACCATTCACCTGCACCGAATATTCAAACGCCTGATCTGCGGTTTGTGGTGATGCACCAATAGAACCTGCAGCTACCTGTACGTTTTGTTGCTGTAATTTTGCTACCACTTCATTTGCCGTCATGCCATATTGAGCAAGCTTGTCCGGATTCATCCAGATACGCATACTGAAATTATCTGCACGGGTAAAGATATCACCTACACCTTTTACACGAAGAAGCGCGTCTTTGATGTAAATGTTGGTATAGTTGTCCATGAATTTTACATCATGTGTACCGTTAGGTGAGTACATGGCAACCAACATTAAAATTGTCGGGTTTCTTTTACGTACTGTTAAACCTGTTTTCTTAACATCATCCGGAAGCTGCGGGGTAGCCACACTTACACGGTTCTGAACATCAAGCGTAGCAATGTCAATATTGGTTCCTACATCAAATGTAACGTTCATGGTCATGGTACCATCACTTGTACTGTTTGTTTGGAGGAACGACATGCCAGGGCTACCATTCACCTGAGATTCGATCGGTGTAGCGATTGTACGTTCTACGGTTTGGGCATCTGCACCCGCAAAGTTACCGGTTACCTGCACGATCGGCGGCGTAATATCCGGATACTGGCTGATTGGTAAATTTACTAATGTAAGAATACCAACCAGTGTGATTACGACCGAAATAACAATGGCTGTTACCGGACGTTTTATAAATATATCTGCAATCATAAATCGATTCGTTAATTATTTTTTAGAAGCATCAGTTTTCGGAGCGCCAACCTGTACTGCAACTCCGTCACGCAATTTTTGAATACCTTCAACAATGATTTGTTCTCCGGCTGTTAAACCTTCCTGGATAACAATATTTTTACCTACAACTTTTCCGATTTTTACTTTATGTTGTCTTGCAGTGTCCTGTTCTACTACATACACAAAGTATTCACCCATCTGCTCGGTAATAGCCTTATTCGGCACTACGATTACTTTATCGGCATGTTTGTTTTCTACACGAATGTTGCAGCTCATACCGTCTTTCAGCGCACGTTTCGGATTCGGGAATTCCAAACGAATCTTCAATGTACCAGTCTGCATATCTACTGCTCGGTCCAGGAATAAAATTTTACCAGGGTATGGATAAATGCTTTTGTCTGAAAGTGCAATAGTAAACAGGGAGTCTGTTTTAGATAATTTTCTTCCTTCTAATTCTGTGAAGTGCGGAATTTCTTTTTCATTGATTACAAAGTCTATTGCAATCGGATTGTTTGAAGAAACTGTATTTAATTTTGTTTGTCCGGCAGTAACAAAGGCACCTTTTTTAACCAATGAAATACCAATGGTTCCATCAAACGGAGCATAGATCGTTGCATGTTGTAAATCGATCTGCGCACGCGTTAAATTTGCTTTGGCAGCTACTACCTGGCTTTGTGCCGTTTCAAGATCTGCTTCTGAATATTCCAAACGTTGTTGGGTAGTCATACCTTTTTCTCCCAATTGTTTGTAACGTTCTGAATCTTTACGTGTTTTTTCAAGATTGGCTTGCGCGATTTTTAAAGCAGCATCAGCACTTGAATAAGCTGCCTGATATTTACTTTGTTCAATCTCATAGAGCTTTTGACCTTTTTGTACCTGCTGGCCATCCTGGAAATAAATTTCAGTAATGAAACCGCTTACTTCACAATTCAGATCTACATTATTTAATGCAACAACGTTACCAGGGTATACATCATAATAAACCGGATCTTTAAGTTCTACTGTATCCGTTACTACTGAAGCTGCTGGAGGCATTGCATTTTGCTTTGCTCCTCCGCAAGAAGCAATAAAAAGCAGGATTAAGAATCCATAAATGCTTTGTTGTATTTTGTTATTCATAAGTGTATATGTTAATTCTTTAATTCTTAGTTGTTTGATTTATTATTTAATAATTGCACCTATAGCTTTTTCGTAATCTGCTCTTGATACAAGTGCTACATATATAGCACGGTAATAATTTGTCTGTGCTTCAATCAAATCTGATTCAGCCGTTGTTACTTCAACATTCAAGGCTATTCCGGCTTCATATTCTGCACGCAGTACATTTAAGTTTTGCTGGGCAAGCTCAAGATTTTCTTTTTGAATATTGAAAGATTGTGCACTGTTGTATAAATTAATAACAGCACGATCTACTTCCAGATTGATTTCCTGTTTAAGAGAGTTTAGATTATTCTCTGTAATACGCTGTTGTATTTGTTTTTGCTGTACTCTGTAATTCACGGCGAAGCCTGAAAATACTGGCACCTGCAAACGCAGACCTACAGTGGAATAGTCATACCAACGTGAAGATTGTGTCAGATCTGTAAAATTGGTTGCGCCGGGATTATATCCAAATGATCCGATTGCAAGCAATCTCGGATAGTGCCCAGCTTTAGCATTTTTCAATGCATAGGCATTATATTTTTGCTGGCTCTCAATAATTGAATATTCAATACGGTCAGAATAGTTGATCTTTCTATCGGTTTGATTTAAAATCTGCTGAATATCTGAAAGCATACCTGGATACAAACTGTCTGTCAGTACTAAAGGATTATTTTCAGAAAGGTTTAATTGATATCTTAATACAGATCTGCTCAGTGCTACCGTACGAATAATTTCCTGTTGCTGCTCACGTACATTATTTAAACTTACAAGTGTACGGCTTACGTCCAGATTCCTTGCCAGACCTGATTCGTAGCGGGCTACCGTTTCCTGGTACATGGAATCCAGACTTGCTAAGTTTGATTCGACAGCCTGTAATTGTTTTTCATTTACGAGTACACTATAATAAGCTTTCGTAATATTTACCGAAACGTCAATTTTATTTTTGATGATATTCTTTTCGGAAATTTCCTGATTCGCAGTTGCAGCACCCTGAGCCGAGAAATAGGATTGATCAAACAAAACCTGTGAACCGGTAATGTTCGGCGTAAAGGTGTTTTTTAGACCTAACTGAAAAGCTGTTGGTGCACCCACCGGAAGTGTAGGATCGTATTTGAAACCTACCCCATTTTCAGTAATATTTTTTTGAACATGAAAACTGTGGATCAAGTCTGCCTGTGCCGTGATTTGGGGAAGCAGGGCTGCCCTTACTTCGCCCTTTTGTGCATCTGTGAGTTCGTTTTGAAGATTTGCGTTTTTTACGTTGAAGTTTTCTACCATACCATAATCAATCGCCTCTTTCAATGAAAAGCTGGTTGGTTCTGGTTGTTGCTGTTGCGCTCTAACTGCGGTGTATAGCAGTGTAAGCAAGAAAAACATACTTATTTTTTTCATATAGTATTGAAATTTATTAATGCAAGGGTGGGTAATAATTGTTTACCAATGCCGAATTGTAAATTAAAATTAGTAAACTTTTCGACTATTTGTATAAAATAGTCGAAAAGTTTATGTT
>JAGKWN010000035.1 GCA_021151805.1 Cytophagaceae bacterium
TCTATATACTATATCTAAGACTAAAGAAATTGTATTCGTTACAGTTTTCAAAGTATTTATAATTACACTTCCAATAACCCCATAAAACAAAAAAGGTCTCCCGTTTTCACGGAAGACCTTTTCTTTATTTAAGTATCTTATTAAGATTACTTCGCTTTGTAGTAAACAGACTTAGCGCCTTTATATGTTCTGTAAAGGAAGCTTGTCCATGGGTGTTCAGGAGCTTCTAATTCGAAGTTAGAAGAACCACCGATCATCAATTTAAATTCGCCATCTTCTGTTACACGTGTATACGTATGAGCAATCTGGTCTTCTTTAATGAATGACAAGTCGTCTTTGCTGATTTCAAATGTTACTGTTTTAGATTCACCTGCTTTGATTGATACACGCTCAAACGCTCTTAAACGTTTTAAGCTTGGTACAACAGAAGCAAACACATCACGGGAGTACAACTGAACAACTTCGTCGCCGTCTACGGCACCTGTATTCTTAATTGTTACAGAAACTTTCAGTTTAGCATCGCCAACCAATGTATCTGCACTTACTGTAAAGTTAGAATATTCAAATGTAGTATAGCTTAAGCCGTGACCGAATGGCCATTGTGGTTGGTAACCAGCATCTTCAAAATTACCCGGAGTTGTTTCAACATTTTCTTCTGTCCATTTGTGATCGTACATTACGAAATCACCTGTATGTCTTGGGTAAGAGAATGGAAGTTTACCACCTGGGTTATAATCACCGAACAATACATCAGCAATTGCATTTGCACCCTGGCTTGCAGGCCAGTAAGCATCAATTACTGCTGGAACACCATCAACGAAAGATGAGATTACGCGAGGTCTGCCTTCAACAAGTACCAGAATAACCGGCTTACCTGTTTTAATAGCAGCTTGCGCTAAAGCAATCTGACGAGCATCTAATGTTAAATCTCTGATTGAACCAGGAGATTCTGCATAAGAGTTTTCACCTAAACAAAGAACGATTGCATCAGCACCTGCAACAGATGGTAATGAATAGTTTTTAGGATCTTCGTAGTTTGATACAGACTGACAAACAACTTTAGCAGCGCCGATCTTAGCTTCTAATGCTTGCTTAATAGATAAAGTAGATGCAGGGAATAAAGGTAAAACGCTGTCTTTAGCGAAATCGAAACCAGGTATGAATGGCTTCTCACCTGCTTTGTTTAATGTAGCTGTAGCATCAGCACCTTGCCATGTATATGACCAGCAACCGTGTAATGAAGGAACGTTGTTCGCGTTCGGACCAGCAACAACAATTTTCAACGTTTTCTTCAACGGAAGTGTGTTGTTGTCGTTTTTCAATAATGTGATTGTTTGTCTTGCTGCATCAAGTGCTTTAGCAGCATACTCAGGCTTGCCAAAGTTTTGAAGTGCTTCTTTTTCAACTACTGGATTTTCGAATAATCCAACTGCGAATTTCAAACGTAAAATTCTTCTTACTGACTCATTTACGCGTTCGATAGATAAAGAACCTTCGTTTACCAGTTCAATAACTGCTTTTGTGAATTTAAAATCGTGCGGTGTCATGCTCATATCAACACCAGCTTCAATAGAAACTTTAACCGCTTCTTTGATTGAAGAACAGATATTGTGACGCTCATGCAAACGGTTGATATCTTCCCAGTCTGTAACTACAATACCTTTGAAGCCTAATTCTTCACGCAATACAGTTGTAAGTAAATATTTGCTTGCGTGTACCGGTACACCATTGATCTCACCAGAGTTGATCATGATTGTAGAAGCACCCGCTTTAACTGCTGCCTTGAATTGAGGCAGGTAGTATTCTCTCAATTCGATTTCAGGAATGAAAGAAGGCGTTCTGTCACGACCTGATCTTGAAGCAGAATAACCAATGAAGTGTTTCATACAAGATGCAACTGCGTTTGTTTTATCCAAACCAGCACCTTCGTATGCTTTGATAGCAGAGATACCCATGCGCTCGCCCAACAACGGATCTTCTCCGAATGTTTCAGGGAAACGAGGCCATAATGGATTGCGACCAAGATCCAAAACCGGATCAAAGTTCCAGCGCAGACCGCAAGCTCTGGCTTCCAATGCTGTCACTTCAGCACATGAAGCAGAAACTGCAGGGTTCCATGAAGCTGCAGAACCGATGTTGTGCGGGAATAATGTAGAGTTTAATGTAAAAGTAACTCCGTGTATGGCATCGATACCATACAATACCGGAATTTTGTTTGGAGTAGTAGCTGCTTTATCCTGGATCTGCGTGATGATAGAAATCCACTGATCCTGAGAGTAAGCACGATTGATTGCGTTTAAAAGAGAACCTACTTTGTATTTTACAACTGCAGTATCCAATAACGCTGGATCAATGATACCGTAGTTATTGTCATAACCACCACCGTTACCAGTGTATAAAACTTTGTTCAGGTTCACCTGAGTCATTTGCCCTGCTTTCTCTTCAAGAGTCATTTTAGCAAGAAGGGCCTCAACTTTGGCATCAATCTCTTTGTCTTTGTCCGAAACTGCAGCAGTTTCAGTGCCAGCCTTTTTTTCGCTTTTGTTACAAGCAGTAAAAGCCCAAAGAGAAACAAGAACACCAAAAAGATAAATTGTTTTTTTCATCGTTTATGTGTTAAAATAGTAAAATATTAAAATGCATTACTGTACCCAGTTCCATATTGGTTTATGAACGGAATATCCTTCAATAATACAACTTTTTTAAGTTTTTGCCAAGCAGGAAAGCATGGAAAGCGCATGGTTTGCCGGCTTCGTGGAAAAATTGTTTCAAAAAGGCTTATCACCTGAAAATCTATGAAAAGCGGCATAAAACCCTATTTTACAGGAATGTTTTCAACAGAAACAAACTCAAGTGCCTGCAGAATATTCTGCCGCATCTGATCTGCATAATACCCGCCATGAACAATGGCCGCTTCTTCGGGTTTGAAAGAATAAAAACTTCCGTCGGCATTAATAAACATCCTGTTCAGATCCAGTTTAAAATAAACACGTGTAATGGCATCTTCCTGCACGCGAACCAACGGAACAGCATTGAAGAGATCGCCAAAACTCACCGGCATAATACGAGAGTCGCCTCCAACTGCAATATGTACAATGCTGTCTTCTGCATAATTACTTTTCCCTTCCAGTAAAAAGAAGATATAGCCGGAATTCCATTGCCAGAACATGTCGGTATTACCAATATCCAACGGAGACGGTGCTTGTGTAGGATCACCATGGTTGAGGGAACGCGGTATCCCTATATTAAAGCGGATGTCTGAATAGGCGCCGGTTTGCATCTCGAAGCGGGCCTTATACCGAAGTTTACCGGGCATCGTATCGCCGGTTGTTTCTGTAAAATCAGCCAGATAAACACCATGCACGGCAGCTACAGATTGTGCAGACCTTTCAGCAATATCTGACCTTGAAAATGCGATATCCGAAAGAAAGAATTTCAGGTTATTAATTGCATAGGTCTCTCCTGCCCGCGTTTTATAAATACTGTCAAAATAGAAAGGTTCGTTGCCTACCATCGGTATACATACAAGCTCAATTTTGCCGGTTGTTACAGCTGCATGGCTCTTGGTCTTTTGATGGGCACAAGAAGACAAAAGCAATATAAAACCGTATGCAACAACCAAAATATGTTTCATATGACTATGGACGAAACGCCGGATTAGTAATAAATTCAACATCGGTAAGGGTATTCAAAAAATTAACCAGGTCTTTTTTATCCTGCATGGTCAGCTTCATGCCTTTATGGATGTGAACATGCTCTGATTTATTGGGATGCGCAACACCACCGGTATTGTAATGATCAATCACTTCTTCCAGCGTACTGAGGCTGCCATCGTGCATATATGGAGAAGTCAAAGCAATGTTCCGCAAGGTGGGTACCTTAAATTTACCTTTATCACTTTCCTTCCCCGTAATCTTATATCGTCCCTGGTCTGCATACTCCATGTACAAGCCATTATTCTGAAAGGTATTATTGGTTAAGTTTATTCCAGAATGACAGGAACCGCAATGAACTTTCTCTCCGTTAAAGAATAATTGATATCCACGCAGCTCTGATTCGTTAAAGGCTGTCGCATCTTTGCGATAAAAGTACGCATCGAACTTTGTATTGCTGCTGATCAGTGTACGCTCAAAGCCGGCAAGCGCCTTGAAAAGACTGGCAGCATCGGGATCAGCACCGTAAGCTTTCTTGAAAAGTTTTTTATAAGTCTTGTCTGCATTCAATCGTGCAACGGCTTCCTGTACCGGTAAATTCATTTCATTGTTATTGGTAAGTGGTTTCAACACCTGCTGCTCCAGGCTGGAGACACCACCATCCCAGAAAAAAGAACCGGACCAAGCGAGGTTGATCAACGGCATGGAGTTGCGATCGGATAATGCGTTATGGAAACCAGCACTCAACTTTTTACCATCGCTGAACGCCAGTGTCTGGGCATGGCAAGAGGCACAGGACAATGTTTTATCAGCAGAAAGAATGGTATCGTAAAACAGTTTTTTCCCAAGCGCAATCCGGTCTGCAGTCAGCTGATTATCTTCGGGAATATTCGGTTGGGGAAAACCTTCCGGGACTTTTAATTCATAGGGATTTTCTACTATTTTATATACTGCGGAGCAGCAAAGTAGTATACTGGTAAAAGTTAAGAAAAGTCGGATGGTTGGTTTCATGTATCTAAACAGCAGGTGAAGATACGAAAAAGTGCTGAACCGGAACCGTTTGTATTTTGGAATTTCTGCGCAGTAGCCTAGTGCTTCCTTGAAATGGTATAATCAACCAGATTACGTAACGCCGTTTTATAATCCGAATCCTTAAACTCATCTAAAAATCCGTACGCTTCTTCTCGAAGTTTTTCCATGACAGTACGGGTATATTCTATGCCGCCCGACTCGCGTACAAACTGCAGTACTTCCCTTACCTTAGCCGATTTGTGTGTCTGGTTTTTGATGATAAACATGATACGTTTTTTCTCCAGCCAGCTAGCCTTGTTTAAGGCATAGATCAAGGGTAGCGTCATTTTACGTTCCTTGATATCGATACCAACCGGCTTACCGATCATTTCAGATGTTTCGTAATCGAACAGATCATCCTTCACCTGGAAAGCCATACCGATCTTTTCTCCAAACATCTTGGCGCGTTCCACAACGGTTTCATCCGCGCCTGTTGAAGCTACACCTACCGCACAGCAGGAAGCAATCAACGATGCTGTCTTCTGACGGATGATTTCAAAATAAATATCTTCGGTAATATTGAGATTGCGGGCTTTCTCAATCTGCAGCAATTCCCCTTCGCTCATTTCGCGTACCGCATTGGATACAATTTTCAGCAGATGAAAATCACCGTGGTTAATGGATAATAACAAACCTTTTGAAAGCAGATAATCGCCAACTAATACTGCAATTTTATTTTTCCAGAGGGCATTGATGGAAAACATGCCGCGGCGGTAATCCGAGTCGTCAACAACATCATCATGAACCAGGGTGGCTGTATGCAGCAACTCGATCAGGGCGGCACCGCGTTGGGTGGAATCGTTTACTTCTCCGGCAAGATGTGCGGAAAGGAAAACAAACATCGGACGCATTTGTTTCCCGTTTCGCTTAACAATATAAGACATGATTTTATCCAAAAGCATTACTTTGGATTTCATCGAATCACGAAACTTCTTTTCGAAGTTTTTCATGTCGTCTTTTACAACATCTTTTATATCATCTAACCGGATCTCCGACATGAGAAAACTAATATATCTGTAATATACCTAATTTATAAATAGAGCGCAATTTCAGTTCTGCTTCTTACCTACAAGCTTATTTCATGTTGATAAATTGTAATGCCACACCTACGTCTTTGGAACGTAAAAGCGCAATAACCTCCTGCAGGTCATCAATCTTTTTGCCGGTTACACGGATCAGGTCATCCATCTGCGCCGGCGTTACTTTTGTATTGGAATCTTTGATCAGCTTAATGATCTTCTTGCAGCTTTCTTTATCAATACCATTTTTAACAGGCAACTCCCTCTTGATCATAGGCCCGGAAGCATATTCTGCCTTAGACATATCAAGGGCCTTGGCATCAATGCCCTGCTTCGCCATGCGTGTAATGATGATGTCAACAATAGCATTCATCCGCATACTGTTTTCAGTTGTCACCTTAATCACAGAAGCTTTTTTATCCAGTTCGATTTCTGTTTTCGAATCTCTGAAATCATAACGGGTGGTGATCTCTTTCCTTGCTACATTCAATGCATTATCAAGGGTTTGCGGATCAACTTTACTAACTATATCAAAAGACGGCATAATTTTCTATTTTGTTCGTTCTCAGACTATATTCCAGCAACGAAGTTAGGCATTTGAAATTTGTTACCAAATCTTAAAACTTTGATATCGCATCCACGTTAGAAAACTTATTAACAAGCCGATAAAATCATGTAATTCTCTATCCATAATATCCGCGGAACATGTATATTCAAAGCAAATACACGTAGTTCTTTTATTTAATTTTAACAGTTTACAAACACAACAACGATTTCGTATCGTTCAAACGTTTTTGATTTTATGGCTAAGGAGAAAAAGAGCAAAGACACACAGAAGAAAATCTTCGTGTTGGACACATCGGTGATCATCTACGATCACAATGCAGTTAAGAATTTCGAAGAAAATGATTTAGCCATTCCCATCACAGTTTTAGAAGAACTGGATAATTTTAAAAAGGGAAATGACATCAAAAACTTTGAAGCCCGCGAATTCATTCGTTTTCTGGATGAATTGGCTTCCAATAATCATTCCTTGCAGGATTGGATTCCACTCACTGGCCACGCCAAAGGGAATCTGAAAGTAGTAATGAATACCCATGGAACCAAAGACATGGATGCAGAAAGAATATTTGATGACCGTAAAAACGATCATAAAATATTAAATGCAGCCATTGCCATGCAGGCTGAGAACCCGGATAAAAAGGTAATTCTGGTAAGCAAGGATATCAACCTGCGTTTGAAAGCAAAATCCCTGAATATCCCGTCTGAAGATTATACTACCGGTAAAGTGAAAGACATTGACCTGCTTTACACAGGTCATACTTATATTGAAAATGTGGATGCTTACCTGATCAATGAATTGTATGAAAAGGGCTACTGCTCTTCCGATGCCGTTCCTGCCGATCAGTTGTTTAACAACCACTATTATATTCTGAAAAGCGTAAAAAGTTCTGCGCTGGCTTGCTACAACCCAATCGACAAACGTCTGGATCATGTAGAGAAAAGTCCTGTGTATGGCATCAAGCCACGTAATGCTGAACAGGCGTTTGCGATCCATGCGATCCTGGATCCGCACATCAAACTGGTTTCTATCCAAGGTGTGGCTGGTACAGGTAAAACGTTGATTGCGCTTGCAGCGACACTTGAACAACGTAAAGATTTCAAGCAGATTTACCTGGCCCGTCCGATTGTACCACTGAGCAACAAGGACATCGGTTACTTACCGGGTGATATTAAGTCCAAGCTGAATCCATACATGGAGCCGTTGTTTGATAACCTGAAGTTTATTCAGAATCAGTTCAACGAAACGGATCAGGATTATCAACGCATCACAGACATGGTAAACAAAGAGAAGCTGGTAATTACACCGCTGGCATACATCAGAGGCCGAAGCTTATCAAACATTGTGTTCATTGTGGATGAAGCACAGAACCTGACACCACATGAAGTGAAAACAATTATCTCAAGAGCGGGAGAAAACTGTAAGATCATCTTCACCGGTGATATCTTCCAGATTGATACGCCTTACCTGGATTCAGAATCGAACGGTCTCTCTTATCTGATCGACCGCTTGAAGAACCAGGATCTGTACGCACATATTACCCTTGAAAAAGGTGAGCGTTCAGAATTGGCCAACCTTGCCAACGAACTGTTATAATATATCCTTTTCGTTCAAACGAAGCCCCGATATCTATCGGGGCTTTTTTTATGCATGTAACATTCTGAATCAGAATACATTTGAAAAGCCTGCCATTTTTTAGTAATTATGCAGTATAATTAAACATAAAAGATCGTACTACGATCAAGTTTTATAATACCATGGAAGTAGATAACCGTCCTTTCTTAAAAAGATTAAAATACACCCTTCTTTATTGGCTTGTTAAAACGCTGATTTTCGTAACAGAAAAACTTCCGCGCCCGGTTGTGTATTTTGTTTATGGAGGTATAGGCAGACTTGCTTACTATTTTGCAGGAGAACCAAGAAGAAGAGCAATTAAAAACCTGACGATTGTTTTTGGTAAAGAAAAAACGGAAGCAGAAATCAAGGCCATCACAAAAAAAATGTTCATGAACTTAGGTAAAAACCTGGCAACCGTTATGCGGGTTTTTCCAATGGAAAACTTAGATCAGTTTTATAAACAGGTTCGCATCATTGGCAAAGAAAATCTGGATGCCGCTTATGCAAAAGGAAAAGGTGTTGTATTGCTTACAGCCCATATCGGTGCATTTGAAATCCTTGGTACGTTCATCGGGCTGAATTATAAATCAATCATGGTGGGTACAAAATTAAAAGATCCACGTCTGGATGATCTGATTGTACGCTCCCGTTCAAAAGGCGGCAGCAAGTATGTACATCGTGGTGAAAATACCTTACAGTTAATGCGAAGTTTAAAAGAAGGACGTGTGATGATTATTCTTATTGATCAGGATACAAAAGTGAAGAGCCGCTTTGTAGAGTTCATGGGAATACCTGCCGCTACACCGGTTGGTGCAACTATGATTGCTTTAAAATCTGGCGCTGATATTGTACCCGTTATTGTGCAAATGGACGAACACGATTATCAAACCATTACGTGTATGCCAGCTCTTGAAGTAACAAATTCAGGAGACATGGAAAAAGATTTGTACGACAATACGCTTCGAATGAACCAGGCAGTAGATGCATTCATACGAAAAGACCCTTCTCAATGGGTATGGATGCATGATCGTTTTAAAACAAAACCAGGTGAAGAAATTATCTAAACCAAACAATGCACATTTGAATTAGTAAGATTCAGATGTGCATTTATTTTTAAATTACAATTCTCTTATCGACCAATCACTAGTGTTTACGGCATTTAACAAACTATTCAAAAGAGAAACAATATACAGCTATATCAAAAATAAAATGTAATTATAGCGGGATACTTTTCTTCTCTTCGTTACATCAACTTTTTTATTGCTTTATCCTGCTAATAAAAATTCTACAACTAAAATATTTTTTCATGTAAAACTTTGCTTAGCATGTGCAGGTAGATTTGTGTTAATAATTAACTAAACAACTAACACAATGAAAAAACAATTCTTACTTCCAGCATTATTATTAGCAGGTTTGGCTGCATTAACTTCATGTAAAAAAGATAAAGACGATCCGCTTACTCCTAATACTGATGCATGTAAAATAGATTATATAACAACAAGTGCCGACTCCACTCAATTAACTTATGATTCTGAAGGCCGTGTAACAAAAGAACAATCGTTTAACAATGCTGATAATTCACAAGGCTATACATTATATACATATGCTTCAAATAAAATCACTGAAAAAGAATATGATGAAAATGGCGATGAGACTTCATTCATCGAGTATCATTTAAATGGAGCAAACAACGCTGATTATTCTGTAAGTATCGAAGACGATGCAGACAATAACGATACAACATGGTATCAGTACGATGGAAACAGAAGAAATACAAGAAGAGTAACTAAAAATACAACTAAAATTATTGGAATTTCAACTTCAACATATGATACTACCTGGTATACCTATTCAGGAAATAACCTTACTAAGGTTGAAGAAAAAATCAATGATGGAGCAGTTGAAACAACTGTCTATTCTTATGGATCAAATGAAGCAAAAACTCAGGTACTTGCTCCTGGCCAGGATTACTCTCCTGTATTAGGTTTATATGGCGATGTAAGCAACCAATTACCTACGTCTGCAACAATGGGTTCCACTACTGTTACGTATGTATATGAATTCAATTCTCAAGGTTATGTAACGCGTTATAAAGTAGTGAACTCAGGCGTGACACAAAGCGATGCGCACTTTACATATGATTGTAAATAATTTATAGCCGTTTATTTTCTCAAAAAGGGTTCATTGTTAAAAACAATGAACCCTTTTTAATGTATTATATTATTACATAAACTATAAATACCATCGCTTTAAACGATGGTATTTGTATACAAGATCGGCATTGTATGATTTATAATTTATCGTTGCTTGATCGGTATCCAGATTTCTTCTTCTGAATCGGGATCATTCTTTTTATACTTATCTCCAAGCGCTTCAAAATGAAGTCTTGTATCCAATAGATATCCGGATTGCGGTAACCACGTATTAAATATATACTGATAGATCTCTGCTGCGTTACGTGCATCGCCTTTGTATTCAAAGACCGCATATAAACCTCCGTCTATGGTCAGGCATTCCATCCCTGAAGGAATAGTCTTATAATCTGAAACCTCTACTGCAGCCCATTTAGTAAATTCTGCAGCTGGATTAAAATGCGTAAAAAAATCAGCGCCGTATCGTTGTACAGAATAAAACGTTGTACCAATACGATTATGAACCTCTTCCCTCCTTGGCATGAATTCCTTCCACAATGCTTCGGTTGTATTAGCTAAAAAATTCATGGCACGTGATTTACCAATGAGTTTCTTTTCAATCAAAACTTCAATTCGTGATTGCATAATCAATGATATAAAACCAAATGAAACGTTTTATGCTTCTCTTTTTTTTGTAAAAAAAGATTCAAATACAGAGTTTGATAATGAAAACACCAAACTGAACAAGAAGGAGTGCCAGAAATTATCAATATTAAAACCAGTAATCATGTAATCGGCCAGCATCACCATAAAGGTATTGATGATCAATAAAAAGAAGCCCAATGTAAAAACAGTAATAGGAATAGTAAGTACAGTGAGCAATGGTTTTATAAAAATATTCAGCAGTCCGATCACAGCCACAAACAATATAGCAGCACGCACATCTTCAACCTCAACAAACCAAAACAAATAGGTGCATCCTAATACAACTGCAACATTAAATGCAATTTTCAAAAGTGTATATAGCATAGCTGTTCTTTTAATAGCATTCAAAAGTACAAAAGTTTATGTTTTCCAACATAAACTCCCACAGAAATCCGGAAAAATAAAATTATTCGGGCTTGCCAAAGGTGAAATTCAATCCCATACGCGCGTTAAAATACTTAACAGCATATGGATCAAATAAGGCAGGCAGGTTATCGCAGGATAAGTAATATTGAACTGGACCGCCACGTACAACAAACCCACCGCCGAGATTAAATAAATTATTCGGCATGACAGAGTAATTCAATGCCACCTGGAGCGTATTATTGATCGTTTGTACAGCACCTAATGTAAACGTTGGGCGAAGTCCATAATAAATATCAGCAGCCAGAGCAGCATATAAAGTAGTTGTTTCCCGAAGCATATAATTTCCGTTCAGGTAAATGGTTGGTGTAAGCCAGGAACTATACGCTTTTGAATCTTCTTTCGGTTGAAATACAGCCTTCAATGTGTCGATTACATTTTGCCAATCTGCATCTGCAATATCTGCACTATCACGCATCAGGTAACCTGTTGAGGTGTAATCTCCATTTACGCGGTAATTTTTAACACTTCTTTTCCAATGAATAAAACCAATATTGTTTACGTTGCAGGCAATAGAAACTTTCTCACTTACTTTATAACGTGCTCCTATATCTGCGGCCAATCCAAGATTGCCAAATCCAAATACATTTTTAGCATTCAGTTTTTCGTCATTGATCATACCCGATGTAAGCAGGGTAAATTGCGAATGACCGGAAATAGATAATCCATTGGGATCGGTATACAAATTCGTTTCAGATTCTTTGGTAGTAACGTTCGCCAGCCCCATCAATAACTTACCTCTCACCCCTACAATCAACTTATCGTTCAGTGAAGTTGAAGCAGCCATAGCAACTTCGCGGTAATAATTTGCTGAAAAACGTGTATCACTCAAGTCTGCTGTTTTACCTGCATACGCAGCATTTCCGTTCCAAAGCAGATTCGCGAGGTCGCTGGTATAAGTAACGCGTTGTGTCCAAACATCGCGAACACTGAAATGATAAAAGTTCTTTTCTTTCCGGAAGCGCATACTGAAAATATCATAACTGCCGCCGGCATATACCTGGTTGAGTTTATGCAATTTCGGAATTACCAAGTTCGGGTCAGCGATGTTTCCATTTACAAGTGCATGATAAGTAAAAGCTGAATTAAAATAATACACCTGGAAAGAACCTATAACCGGTACTGAAAAGCTTTTTTTATAATGATCCGTTTGTACAGTCAGATCTGTGTAACCAGCCTGAGGAACCCAGGTAAGATATGGAAGTGTGGTTTCCTGCTGTGCCTGTAGAGATGCCGGAATCATAGCCATGATCAGGCAGCAAAGAAGAGCTATTTTCTTAAAAACTAACATTGGCTTTTACGTCTATACTAATGTTAGATTTAATTTTATAAGAAGAATAGATTTTAACCGGCACGGTTCCATTCATCGCCGTATTAAAAAATGCGTACAGTACAGCCTTCTTCGCAGATGTAACGCGCTTGTAACGTTGCTCGTCAAAAACTTCTTTGATCAGAACGCTATTTGAAGCTGTTACTTTCCCGTTTCCATCTACAGCAGCAGCTGGTATTAAATGCGGTGTTGAAAATAAGGAATCAATGATCTTGCCCTGATCATCGATAAAATACATTTGTACATTTGAATTAAGCGGAAATCCGTTCACCATGCCAATATTAAACGCGGCACTTATGATGGTAACTTCATTACCGTTCCCGGTGATGTCTCCAGAAGGGAATGTTAAATCCGGAATGGTATCCAGCAGAACAAACTTAGTAACTTTTCCTTCCATGGGTATTTCAACTTCGCCACGGATGCTTAGTTTGCTCTGATCTGTAATGTAATTCGATGCCACACCTGAAGGATTAAGCACAGCAGACATCTGGTAGAATATTTTATCCGGTGCGGGGTTGAAAACAGTCTGCACATTTGAATTGGTTTTATCCAGCTGAATCGTTGTAGTCTTCGTTTGACCTAGTTCTGCTTCTGTTGGATAGAGAATCGGAATGTTGGTATTGATCTGTGAACCTGTAATAACAGTTTTTCCTGTGATATTTGAAGAACTAACCAGCTGATTAATTTTAACGGTAGATTCAGCTCCGATGGAGTTTCCTATAATAACTCTTACTTTCGGATCAGTAAAAAAAACATTGCCGGCATAAGCATTGCCAAATATATCAATGGCAACAGAGTCATACGGAATAGTAACTGAATATTTTCCTATATACCCATCTGCATAAGAATATGCTATGTTTCTGATACCTGTTGATAATGTTATTTTTTGTGCTGCTGTAATTGCATTGCCGCTGATATAAGTAACTTTTAATACTGCGTCATACGATATGGTATTCACTTTGGCCCCATTCTCAGAAAGATCAATGGTACACCCCGACAAGTCTAAGGAATCTACCACAGTAACCGGCGAACTACCAGTATAATTAAGAGAAACGGTTTTTGTAAGAGCAACATTATTCTTTTTGATGTATGGAAATGTAATCGCCAACTGAACGTTATGTCTGAATGTAGATGACAGATTAAGAGGTATGGATCCGGATTTGATTTGCACATGTTTCAGCTGCTCTCCATTTGAGGCCACCAATGTAAATGAATTTGAAAAATTGTGTGAAATGGTTTTTGATACCGGTAAACCGGTAACCTCAGTCGACGTTAATGATACCGACTGAGACAAATTGATATTTTTAATTTTTAATAAATCCGTTATGTATTGATCTATCAGATCCTGATAATAAACAAATGTGTAAAAGCCATCCGCATCTTCCAGAATATTGAGTTTCTTTTTTGATGGATCAATAATGTCTTTCAGCGACAACTCTGCATCTACTAATGGATATAAATACTCCGGAGTAGCATTTGCTAATTTCAGCTCGCTAAAATCTTTTTTATAGCAGCCGGCGAAAATCATCAAAAAGACCACTGACAGCGCAAAATCTAAAAAAATATATTTGGCTATTGATTTCAAGTTTCAGAATGTTAAAATGTACTTCCAATTTAAGATATTTTTCTGTATATTGAATTGTATAATTCATATTATTTATAGTATTATGAGAAAATTTATTGCTCTATCCGTTTTGGGTTGCCTCCTTTCCGCAAGTTGTTTGGCAAATACTACTACCCCGGGAAACCCTAAAAAATCTTCTACTGCGAAACGAATTAAAAAGCAGGAAAGACATAGAAAAAAACACGAGTGTCCGCAAATAGATTGCTAATCATTCATATCATTGAACCATATATCCACCTGTGAATTTTAAAGATCCACAGGTGGATTTTTATTTTTTATATAGATTGAATTTTCCTTTTATCCATCGAACCTCCAGCTATTCTCCAGGTTGGATGCATGCAACTTATAACCATTTTCATGTAAAGCATTTTTTTATTTAAAAAGGCATATTTAATACATAAACATTCAACTGTATTATACTATGAACAGCATCGATCAAAACCAAAAAGAACAGAATCATAAAGATTTATCTGATTTGGATTCCGTAAAAAAAATAAAAGAGATTGCAAAAGATCATACGTGCTTCTTTTATACTTCCGAAGGCAGCAAGGGATCAGCAAGACCAATGACCGTGCAGAAAGTAGACGATGAGGGAAATTTATGGTTTTTAAGCGCTGCAGACAGTCGCCAGAATAAAGAAATTGAACAAAACAGTGCTGTACAATTATACTTCCAGCAAAGCCAGCATTCAAAATTTATGCATCTTTACGGACATGCCTCTATTTCTCAGGACAAAAAGATCATTCAGGAATTATGGACACCTTTTCTTAAAACATGGTTTACAGAAGGTGAAAACGATCCACGGATTTCTGTCATAAAATTTACCGCTAATGAAGGTTATTACTGGGATGTAAAGCATGGCAATTTCATAGCCGGCATAAAAATGCTGATTGGTGCAACGATTGGAAAAACAATGGATGATTCCATCCAGGGAGAAATTAAAAATGATTTTGCCCATAAAAATCATATATCTCATGGTTAGTATATAAACCGCTGTTCATAAGTAACCATGCATTTGTATTTATGCGTACATTCATTAAATTGGTTTTTATGTTGCAGGCATGGGGAACTTTATATGCACAAAAAGACTCTGTTGTTTTCCAGGCCGGGAAAAATTCGTTCAGGACAAACTGCAGCGGATGTCACAGCATCCACCAGGAAATATATGGCCCCATGCTAGGCAGTATTTCAAAAAAACGACCTGAAGACTGGCTGATAGCTTTTATAAAAAACTCCCGAAAAGTGATCCGATCAGGAGATCCGTATGCAACAACATTATTCAACAAGTTCAACCAACAGCAAATGCCGGCTTTCGAACATCTGTCTGAAAGCGAAATTAAAGCCATTCTGTATTATATTGAACTTGAATCCAAACAACCAAACTTGTTTTTGAATGATGCAGCAATGCCTGCTGTAAACAACACCAGTATTATAGAGGGAAAACTTGCATTTCAGGAACATTGTACCATGTGTCATTTCATTCATAAGGAAAGTGATTTTGCACCTGCATTGGGCAGTGTAACCAAAAGGCATTCGCGGGAATGGTTAATTGCCTTCATTCAAAATTCTCAAAAGAAAGTCAAAGCCAATGACCCGTACGCGGTGCATCTCTATCATGCATTCGACCAACATGTCATGACTACCATGCTATTCCTGGAACCAAAAGAAATCACAGACATTCTCAATTACATTGAATTTGCTTCCACACAGGATGCTGCTTATACCGGCAAGCTAAACAAAGATGAATACCGCAAACAGGCTGCCATAGAGATCCGAAAGGTGACAATGAAGTATTCTGTCATTCCCCTCACTAGCCTCGCACTAATCGTTTTTAGCCTGTTATTTCTGCTGATCTTTCTGTATCAGGTCTACCGGTTTGTGATTCTTCTATAACATACCCGGCTCAAGCCGGAAATCATTTATTTCAATACAATGATGCGTTGATTCAATACAGAAGATTCCTGATTGATAATCAATACATACGTTCCATCCGATAGCGTACTTATATCCAGTCGTGCTTCGTTACCTGTAATATACACCGGCAATAAAACTTCTTCTCCCAATACATTTATCACTTTGAAAGATGAACCGGTAAGGTCTGTATCTGTTTCAACCAACACTTCTTCTTTTGCCGGTACAGGATATACTTTGCCGGAAATTGTTTTACCACCGCGTACAGCTGTAGTTACATCGCTTGTAGTGATCGAAACCGGTGCAGATGTAGTAACTCCACCCTGGCTATCTGTTACGCGTACAGTAATGGTATGGTTTCCCGGGGTCGGGTTATTCCATGTATAGGTATATGGTGCAGATGTACTTGTTCCAATCACGGTTGATCCATCAAGGAATTCAACCTTCGTGATTGAACCGTCCGGATCCGTAACGTTTACATTGATCACCACCGCACCTGTTATATTGGATTGATCTGCAGGCGACACGATTGTAATAACCGAAGGTTGGTTCTGCCCTTTTGTAACCGTTATGACAGATGATATTGCTTTGCAACCGGCAGCCGTTGTTACTTCAACGGTATAATCTCCAGCAGCAGTAGCTGTATAAGAAGCGTCAGTTCCTACTTCGATTGTTCCATTAAACCATTTGTATACGAATCCGGTTCCGGTAGTTGCATTTAGTAATACACTGCCACCAGACACAATAGTTGTTGAACCTGTAGGTGTAATCGTTGCAGCAGGTATTGGATTCACGGTGACACTGATCTCTACGCGTTCACTTTCACAACCATTCGTTGCCTGGGTAACATAATATTTAACTGTACCTGCGACATCCGTTGACGGCACAGGTGCTACTGTTGACACAGAGCCGCCCGTAAGCGACGGATACCATTTCAATGAAGTTCCAACAGCATTCAATGCTGTTGCAGACTCATGCTGGCAGTATACTACCGGAGTCGTAACCGTAGGTGCTGCCGATGCAGGCATTACAACTACTTCAAGCAATGTTCTTGCACTTTCGCATCCATTGGTTGTCTGAGATACATAATAGCTCGTTGTTCCGGTTGAAGCTGTTGTCGGTACAGGTGTATTGGCTAAAGGAGTAGTGCTATTTACAGAAGTATACCATTTCAACCCGCTTCCTGAAGCCGTTAACGGTAATGTTGTTGAATTCTGACAATAGCTTATTGGCGATGTAACACCTGGAGCATTCGGAGCTGAGCCTACCGTAACTGTTACCGCTGCTGAAGTTGCTTTACAGTTATTTGCATTGGTTACTTCTACCGTGTAAGATCCCGCAGTTGTTGCTGTGTACGTTGCAGCAGTACCAACCGGGTTTGTTCCGTTCAACCATTTATAAGATGCACCTGCAGAAGAGGTAAGTACTACAGAACCTCCGTTACAGAATGTAGTTGCACCACCGGCTGTAATCGTTGCTGTAGGTAAAGCATTTACAGTTACTGCAATTGTTGCACGGGCACTTTCGCAACCTGTAATGGTTTGTGATACATAATAATTTGTTGTGCCAGCATCTGTGGTAACCGGTGTTGGTGCTGTTGCATTACCTGTTCCATTCGCTGGTGTTGTATACCATAACAAGCTTGTTCCGGTAGCTGTTAAAGGTGTTGCTGTTGCATTCTGACAATACGTTACCGCTGATCCTGTCGGAGCGACCGGAGCAGTGTTTACCGTAACTGTTACCGCTGCTGAAGTTGCTTTACAGTTATTTGCATTGGTTACTTCTACCGTATAAGATCCTGCAGTTGTTGCTGTGTACGTTGCAGCAGTACCAACCGGGTTTGTTCCGTTCAACCATTTATAAGACGCTCCTGCAGAAGAGGTAAGTACTACAGAACCTCCGTTACAGAATGAGGTTGCGCCACTGGCTGTGATCGTTGCCGTTGGCAATGCATTTACAGTTACCGCAATGGAGGTACGGGCACTTTCACAACCATTAACCGTTTGTGATACATAATAATTTGTTGTGCCAGCATCTGTGGTAACCGGTGTTGGTGCTGTTGCATTACCTGTTCCATTCGCTGGTGTTGTATACCATAATAAGCTTGTTCCGGTAGCTGTTAAAGGTGTTGCCGTTGCATTCTGACAATACGTTACCGCTGATCCTGTAGGAGCGTTTGGGGCAGTGTTTACCGTAACTGTTACCGCTGCTGAAGTTGCTTTACAGTTATTCGCATTGGTTACTTCTACCGTGTAAGAGCCCGCAGTTGTTGCTATGTACGTTGCAGCCGTACCAACCGGATTTGTTCCGTTCAACCATTTATAAGATGCGCCTGCAGAAGATGTAAGTATTACAGAACCGCCGGTACAGAATGTAGTTGTACCACCTGCTGTGATTGTAGCGGTAGGCAAGGTATTTACAGTTACTGTTACAGCTGTGGAAGTTGCTTTACAGGAAGCAGCATCGGTCACTTCCACCGTATATGAACCTGCTGTATTTGCTGTATACGTTGCCGTATTTCCAACCTGTGTGATTCCATTCAGCCATTTATATGATGCTCCTGTGGAAGAGGTAAGTACTACTGAACCGCCCGTGCAGAATGTTGTTGCACTGCCAGCTGTAATGGTAGCTGCAGGAAGTGCCGTTACAGTTACTTCAATTGCAGCACGTGTACTTTCACAACCGCTAACCGTTTGCGATACATAGTAGCTTGTTTTACCTGCTGTTGTTGTTAGAGGTGTAGGCGCTGTTGTTACACCTGTTCCGTTCGCAGCAACTGTATACCATAATAAATTTGTACCGGTAGCAGATAATTGTGTAGCTGTTGCATTCTGGCAATAGCTTACTGCAGCTGTTACTGTTGGCGCCGCTGGTGTGGTGCAAGCTAAAGCTCCTTGTAGAATAGCCGTTCCGAATAAAGATGGATCCTGCCATGCATTATCAGTTGCAGCATTCCATGATAGTTTTCCATCTCGTGTTCCGTTATCATCATCGTCATTGATCATGAAATCCATACCTACCAATTGGCCTACTGCCGGTGAACCCTGCAATGTTGACCATGGAATTCTGGCTTCAATAATATAGCCGCCTGTACGTGCAACGGCGCTATACGTAATACCTGTCACAGAACGCCCTGTTGGCAATGAGCCAACAGTAGTTCCATCGTTCCACCCAAAGGTATATTGCACATCGTTGGCACCATAGGTTGTTGCTTTGTCATTGTTAATATCTACGTAGACTTCTACTCCATCATCGTCGTACACGTTGGTACTTTCGTTAACCTTAGTATCGTCAGTAATATCTGCCATCACGTACAGATAGGTATCATCCCACAAGGCTTTAAAGTTTCCGGAGAGATCCGCAGTATTGGTAACAACACCTGAAAGCAATTTGGTAGCTACCGCAGCCGGGATACCGGCATTGTTCCATACAGCGTCAATCGTACCGTCAATCGTTATCGGACTGCTTACTTTATATATTTTATAGGTATTGTTTACCGTAACGGTAACTGAAGTTCTAGGTCCTTCGCAGCTATTCAATGTTTGCCCTACATAATAAATAGTAGTACCAGTAACTGTTGTTACAGGCACAGGTGCAGAAGCCAATGCAGTTCCACCAGTTGCGGTAGTATACCATTTCAGAGCAGTACCGGTAGCAGTCAATGCTACAGCTGCATCATTCAGTTCGTAGGCTACCGTTGCTGAAGGAACTACCGGTGCCGGTGTAGCACAGGTATTCGGACAAGCTGGTTTCCATACTTTAAAGTTTCCGGAACAATTCAACATAGCAAGCATGTACAACATACCGTCATAATATCTATATGTGCCGGAAGGTATTCCTGTATTCCAGAATTCCTGGACAAAGGGTGTTGACAAAGTCGTATTCGTACTTGCCAGTGAAGCTACGGCATTACAGGCAACAAGGCCCGTGGAGTGTTCACCGGAAGCGTTGGTTCCGTTCCAGTCATAATGATTCATATAACCGGATCCCTGATTTTTAAAAAATGTCAGATAACGATCGGCAATCACAGGCTGCTGGGCATCCAGTTTGAACCAATGATAATCTACACTCATGTTCATGATTGAACGCCACGCATCGTACATGAAACGATGGCTATTGGAATTAAATGATGTAGTTTTCGGAGTTCCATCAAAATTTGAATAATCAGCACTCAGCCCTGAGCTGGAGTGTGAAGCATCACGAAGCAGCTTTCTTGCCGCGCCTGGCGTTTGCTGCCAGAATGAAGTATTAGTAGTTGACCATCTTGACCACAGTTCAAAAAAACCAGGAAGGTTATAAGAGGGATCCGTATAATCATAAGATCCATTGTTTGGACCAAATGTAATAAGTTTAGAACTGGTATTAAATAAACTATTAACCCCGCCGGCACCGGTTTTACTCTGCACCTTACTTAAAACAGATTGTGCTTCTGCAGCATAGTTGTATATACCGGTACCGTTGCCCCATCTGTTTGCTGCAAAAAATAATGCTGTAATAAAGTAAGCTTCGCCATCCGGAGCAGGATTATTATCAATGGCGGTGCCATTCGTATTCAGCTGCCAACGGAAAAAACCATCCAGATTACCTGAAGTATTCTGCATATATGTTTTCACCCACTTCCATAATTTATCGAATTCAGCTTTTTTATCAAGCTGCACACAAATCATTAAGCCATATGACATACCTTCTGAACGTACGTCATTATTAGCGATATCCTGAATATAAGCCATATCACTACCAACTTCATAATATACCTTTTGACTCGCACTACCATAAAAAAGCTGCTGAAATGCAGCATTCACTTTGGTATTGATCTCCGTATCAGTTTTATTTAATAGCTCTTTGAACATATTTCTGTATACACCTGTGAAATAGGCTCCATCTCCGGTTTCCCCGCAATTATCGGTACCGCCGCCGGAAGAAGTAACATTTACAACAATAGCAGCTCTTGGACCTTCACAGCTGTTCAATGTTTGAGAAACATAATACGTTGCTGTTCCTGCTGTTGTAGTAGAAGGAACCGGAGCAGTTGTACTTGCTGTTCCACCTGTAGCATCTGTGCCATACCATTTCAAAGCAGTACCGGTTGCTGTCAATGCGGTAGCCGTAGCACCCTGTATATAGGATACTGGTGTAGTAACGGTTGGTGCAGCAGTTGTACAACCCGGATTTGTTACCGAAGCATTTGCCAGGGTATATACACCTTTATCAGGAACAATATCGAATTGAATATACTTCACTCCGCTTATGGTAACAATGGTTGAAGAAATGATTGTCGTTCCCTGCATCACACGTACGGTTGTCCAGGTAGATGGCAACTGGCGGCGGATCGTTACAGCAGCATCATAGATTGTGTTATCCAGACCATCGGTCGGAGTCATACGCAATGAATCTGCGTTTACTGTTGTTTCAGTAATCGCCATGGCATTGCGTTCTTTAATATACTTTACAACGTTGCCGAATGTTCCTACCCAATAATCTGCTTTGTTCGTATTTACATAAGACAGGTGACTGCTCAAAATGCTAGATGCCAAAGGAGAATAACCGCCATCATTATCAATGCCATGAATCAGAAACACGCACCAGCCTCCGGCTGTTTTGGCGTTACCCACGCGCGTATTCATGTCTGCTGCCGTGTTCACACCGGTACTACCGCATATGATGGAACTCAATGTATAAAAATCTGATGGAGATTTAGCAATGATCTGACCACTGCACGTTCTACCCGCGATATAATATTTTTGAACTGTAGCTACATCGCCAAGGTTACAGTTGGGATAAGCGACGGTATAACATTTCTGCGTAGTGATCTGTGTATTAATCGTAGCCTGTGAATTTTTTAATTCTGTATCCTGATTGGCAACCGACAGATCCGGTAAATTACTATGGGTTACCGTGTGGCTGGCAATTTCATGCCCGGCACTCGCAGCCGTACGCATGTTGTTCCAGTTCGGATTCATACTTTGTGTTACTGCAAATATGGTCGCCTTGAAACCATAATTGTTTAACAAAGGAATAGCAACCGGAATCTGGTTGCTTGTATTATCATCAAAAGTGTATGTTACCGCAGACGGTTTAAAGTCCTTCCAGGTACCTACCTGATATGCAGCTGGAATTTGTGCTTGTAACGGTGTAGAAAATGCTACACAACTAAGGAGAATGAGTAAAACAAGGAATTGTTTTTTCATATTGAACAACGGTTGAATATACATACGCATGCAAAGTACTGATTTAATTTTCCTACATGATGCAACAGCGTTTATCTGTTTACAAAACATGTATTTTTAATCATAATCAGGTTAGTATAAGTTGAGTTATAGGTTCTACGAACGGTCTTAAAAAAAGTAAACAAGATCTGTAAAGAATGCCAAAAACGAAGAATGAATTATAAAAAGCTTATATAAAATGACAAAAGACCGCTTTAAACTGCGTTTTGTAGAATCAATACATTGAATTAGGCTATTCAGCTACGACGCATTTATATGTATTTGCATTTTGAATAGATCAGATAAAGTCTGTTTTCAAGTATACTTGTATCAATAGACTCAAAATCTTTAATAATTATTAATGTTCCTTTCGCATCATATACCGCACCGCTGACGCTTTCGGACAAATGCAACGTTAGCATTGTTACCGGATCCAGGAATATAACAAAGGCTTTTTACACCTGCCTTCATTTTTACAACCGTGCAAGACAACAGCGGTCGCAACAGAAACCGGGATTATCGCTATGGAAGATTATAAAACAACTCCTTACATCTAATACCGATTGTTTTTCAGGCACTAAAATTACAAGCCTATTCTTTCAGTATTTCAGAATAAATGTTATATTCAATATAACAGAATCGTTTTTTATGCCGGATAAAAAGTATTCCACCGGAAGAACCCATGTTTCGTGATATAAATAGTACAGAAGAAATATTCCGTATAGCAAACAGCTTACCAGCTTTAATCTGGATGTCTGGCCCGGATAAGCTCCATCACTTTTTCAACAAAAGCTGGCTTGATTTTACAGGCAGAACACTGGAAGAAGAAACAGGTTCTGGCTGGCAAGCAGGTATTCATCCGGAAGATCTTGATGCATACATCAAAGCCTACCATTCTGCTTTTGATAAACAAGAACCGTTTCATATTGAATACAGGCTTAGAAGATATGATGGTATTTATCGTTGGATGTTTGACAAAGGCACGCCGCACTTCAATACAAATAATATTTTTTTAGGCTATACCGGCGGCTGCATGGATATTCATGCACAGAAGGAGTTTTCACGGGAATTGGAAAAACAGGTTTATAATAGAACCAGAGAGCTACAGCAAATCAATGAAGAGCTTATAAAAAGTGAAGAGCGCTACCACCGCATGGTTGAAGAGGTTGAGGAATATGCCATCTTATCATTAACTAAAGAAGGCATCATTGAGAATTGGAACAAAGGTGCGGAAAAAATTAAAGGTTATAAATCAGAAGAAGTCATCGGACAGTATTTCAATATATTTTATACTCCTGAAGACAGAAAAAATGGTTTGCCTGAAAAACTGTTAAATGAAGCCAGGGAGCGTGGAACGGTAAAACATGAGGGTTGGCGGACCCGAAAAGATAAGAGCCATTTCTGGGGTTATGTTGTAATTACAGCCTTGTTTGATGAAAATAAAAACATCATTGGTTTTTCAAAAGTAACACGTGACCTGACCGATAAAAAAGTTGCTGAAGATCAATTAGCAGAAAGCAATAAAGAGTTACAAAATAAAACCAACCAGTTACTGGAGGCCCAGCATCTGACACATATGGGCAGCTGGGAATGGGATATCAAAGAAGATAAAATTACCTGGTCAGAAGAATTGTATAAAATGTTTGGTTTGACTCCCTACGAAATCGAGCCCAACTATATTAACTTTGCCAGTTTTATTCATCCGGACGACCAGCCATTGTTGAATGAAGTGGTGGAACAGGCAATCAAAAAACATAAGCCCTATCATTTTACACATCGCATCACCCGGCCGGATGGTACACAACGCATTATCAGCGGAAGAGGAAAAGTTTTTACCGATGCCGAAGGAAATGTTATACGTCTCGCAGGAACCGCACAGGATATAACCGAACAGAAAAATTACGAATGGGAATTAAAGGAAAGTGAAGAACGCTTTCTTAAAATTTTTCATAACAATCCTGTTCCTATGACCTTTGCTGAAATCAAAACAAACAAAATAAAGTATGCTAATAATTTATTTTGTTCCGTGTTTGGTTATACACAGGAAGAAGTTATCGGTCACACATCAGAAGAGCTGCAGCTTCTTTCTCCGGAAGAGAACGCCCGCGTGATTGGCATCATACTGGATACTTTGCAGGAAACACGTAGTGTGGCAGAGCTGCAGGAACTTTCCGTAGAAGAAACGGAAGAGCTGCTTGTGCGATTAAATCAATCAGAAGCGATCCGGAATATTGAAATCCTCTATACCAGAAAAAACGGCGAACAATTTCCAGCTATTGTTTCGTATGAAGTTATCCGGATTGGAAAGGAAAAATATACGATCACTTCATATCAGGATATTACCGAACGAAAAAAAGTAGAGCTGCTGCTTAAACACCAGAATGAAGAGCTCGCTAAAATGAATAGTGAATTAAAATCGTTCGCCTATATTTCCAGCCACGATCTGCAGGAACCTTTGAGAAAAATTCAAACCTTTGCCGGCCGCATCCTGGAAAAAGAGTACGAGAATTTATCTGAAAACGGCAAAGAACAATTCACACGTATGCATGGCGCTGCCAAGCGTATGCAGCGGCTCATTACAGACCTGCTCGACTACTCGCGCATGAGCAGCGAAAAACGCATATTTGAGTTTACAGACCTTTCTAGCATTATTACTGAAATAAAAGAAGAATTGCATGACGATTTAACGGCAAAAAATGCTGTGATCGAAACAGGTAAAATGTGCTCCATCAATATTATCCCGTTTCAGTTCAAACAGCTGATGAATAATCTTATCAGCAATTCCTTAAAGTTTTCACATCCTGAACGCCCTTTACGCATCACTATAAAATCAACCATTGCCAAAGGTCATACCTTTCACAACGCGCGATTATTTCCGCATGTAAACTATTGCAAAATAACTGTAGCCGACAATGGCATTGGTTTTGACCCACAATACAACGAACGTATTTTTGAAGTATTCCAACGCTTGCATGGCAGCGATCAATATAAGGGCACCGGTATCGGACTGGCCATTGTAAAGAAAATTGTCGACAATCACGTCGGAATCATTACTGCCAGCGGAAAAATAAATGAAGGAGCAACATTCCACATTTACATTCCTGAAAAATCATTATAAGCCTGGAGTGCCCTTCCCTGTTGTCAGATATTTGAACAGACTACCGTTGATATAATAATCCCACCCCTTGGAACAACCATCGTAGCATTGCACTTCAGGTACCAAACCAATATGTGTAAAATCAAGCTGGGTTTGATTGTTGCTGTGTGAGAGTTCAAAAACTATCTGCGTATTCGTCCACTCCTGCTGCTTCTCTATAAAAGTAAGCTTACTGTCAGTTACCAGCCATACGATTTTTTTATTCGGAATAAGTTCTATGACTTTTTGTGTTGAAAGGTGTATATCACCAAACTGTACGGTAAATACATCATTTACTTTTTCTGAATGCCCTTTCAGTTCATCTGTCCACCAGTCGGTCACACAATTGATCTTCTGAAATACTTCGTGCAACGGTGCATCTACGGTAAGTGAAATTTTATAATCCTTATTCTTCATAATTATTTTTCAGCAAGTCTTTGTTCATCTGCTGTTCTTGGTTTGTTCTTGCCATTAGGCATGCCTTTGCCTGTCGTGATCAGATTGTACAAACTTTCCTGCACATACTGCGTCCATGCATTCTGGCAAATAGAAAAACATTCAAATTCAGGCACCAATCCAACGTGTGTAACACGAACAAGTGTTTTGTTATCTTTTTTAGAAATATCAAAAACAACTTTTGTACCTGTCCATTCGCTACGATCTTTAGTAAATTTGAAATAATTGTATTTCACAAACCATACAACCTTTTCGTTCGGTACTACTTCTGTAAGCTTGATCTGTGCATAATGCACATCTTCGTACTGATATGTAAATTCATCATTCAGCTTTTGTGTATTGCCTTCAATATCTTCAGACCACCATCCACGTGGGTTATTGATTGCGTCGAATGCTTCCTTCGGACTCTGGTCTACCAGAATGCTTGTTGTAAAATCGTGTGCGCTCATATTTCCAGCGGTTTAAAAAGTTGAAATTGATATGCTAAAATACTTGCTTACCGACATAGATACACCATGTAAAATAGACATCGTGCAGGGTTGATTTGGACAAAATAATCGTGCATCTTTATAAAAAGTTTTTGCCATGAAACATGTTACAATTGTTGTTCCAACAGGGAACCTTAATCTGAGCAGTATCACAGGTTCATACGAAATTATGACGCGGGCAAATGCCTATTGGCAACGCATCGGAAACCCTGCAAAGTATGAAGTACAGCTGGCATCTTTTGAAGAAGAGATCAAATCGAATGTAGGATTTTTTTCCCTGCATCCTTTCCCCATAAAAAAAATTAAAAAAACAGATCTGATCATCATTCCTTCCCTTTCCTATGATTATGCAAATGTATTGCAGGATAATGCAGCATTGATCCATTGGATTCGTGAACAATATAAAAACGGCGCGGAAGTGGCTAGTATTTGCACTGGTGCATTCCTGGTAGCGGCAACAGGCTTGCTGGAAGGTAAGGTTTGTTCAACACACTGGAACGCGGCCAATGATTTCAGAAAAATGTTTCCGGATGTACATCTGCAAACCGACAAACTCATTGTTGCCGAAGAGCGCATTTATACGAATGGTGGCGCATACTCTTTTTTAAACCTGATTCTTTTTCTGGTTGAAAAATACTTCGATAGAGATACGGCCATTTATTGTTCAAAAGTTTTTCAAATTGAATTTGAACGGAATTCCCAATCTCCATTTGCCATTTTCCAGGCACAAAAAAATCATGGAGATACGTTGATTGAAAAAGCGCAAACTTATATTGAAAAGAACTTAAGCGAAAAAATTTCTTTCGAAACGCTGGCGTCTACACTGGCTACGAGCAGACGAAATTTCGACAGACGCTTTATCAAAGCAACGGGCAATACGCCGGTAGAGTATTTACAACGTGTTAAAGTAGAAGTTGCAAAAAGCATTTTGGAAAAAGGAAAGAAAAGTATTTTTGAAGTGATGAATGAAGTGGGTTATTCAGATGACAAAGCCTTCCGTGAAGTATTCAAAAAAATAACCGGCCTGTCGCCGCTGGATTACCGCTCAAAGTTCAGCAAAGCTGCATAAAAAAAATAAAGTATTAAAAGTATAAAAGCAGGAGCCCATGGAATAAGCGCCTGCTTCGTATGTCATCGATTCATTTTTTCAACGAATAAATACATAGCCTTCTGTATAAACGCAGCAAATTCAGCGTTCGCTTCTCCATTTACCTTCGTATAAACGGGCTGCTGCACATATAAATCTGACAGTCCTCTGTAAGCATCCCATTGCGGATCGGCTTGCCGGTCTGTCCCCCAAAACACTCGTACCATACGGTAATGCCGGGCAATTAATTCCTGAACCTCTGTAGAACCGGGATCACTTTCCCGGCACTCAGCAAGTATTTCATAGAGTTCATTAAAATCTGCTTTCAACTTTTCAAATTCAGATTTATTCATCTGCTTAAGATTTTTTTCAGCATGAAGCAATGTTTCCGTACCATAACGCGTACTAATTTCTTTTCTATATTGTTCAATACGCTCCTTGTCAAAACCTTCGTATAATTCTTCATCTTTCACCATAATCTTTCCTTTTAATTTCAAAATTGTTTTATCAATTATTGACAGCAATCCGTTAATCTTTTCTTTCCTGGCATCAAGAGCTATCCTGTGATTTTCCAGGGCATGAATCATATCAAACTCCGGATCATCCAGAATTGCAGCTATTTTATCCAGAGAAAAATCCAGTTCTTTATAAAATAAGATCTGCTGCAACCGTAAAAGCTCAGCTTCACCATACAGCCTGTATCTCGACTCTGTGCGCACAGATGGCTTGAGCAACCCTATTTTATCATAATGGTGCAGCGTACGAATACTCACACCAGATATAGCAGCGATTTTTTTAACGGAATACTGAATCATTTTCTTGCAAGATGATGATGATACAAAAGTACACTATACACTAAGGGTAGAGTCAAGAAAAAAGTAAAAAATATTTTAAATATTTTTTACTGAATAATTCTTTTTACTATAATACTTAATCAGTTTCCATTGGCTGCTCCGCGTGTCCATGTCGCAGATCAGTTGATTACGGGTATAAGTATCCAGCTTAAAAATTCCACCTGTTGTTTTTTCTGCTTGTTGAAGCACATCGAGACACACCAATCCGCGGGCGCCAATCAAGGATACAAATGCTGCAAATTGTTTTTTATTGGATGTTGAAAAACCTGTCTGCTCAAGCAAAGTAAATACTTCGCAAAACAAAGAAACATAAGTTTCTTTCAGCGATTGAATGGAAGTTGTTGTTGTTGCCAGTGTTTTAATAGATTCCTGATGGTCTTTATATACATCAAAAATATCATTCTCCAGCTGACCAAGCGCACCTAAGGAGTACAGTAATTTATATTCGTCTGCGGTAATCACTTCTTCAAATACCGATCTGTAAAAGAGTATGGAAATACCCCCCTTCTGAAATGTGACCTCTTTAATTTCTTCTTTGTGAATAGAACGATCCTTCTGCCTTTCACTCAATACCTGCGCATCAAAAACTTTTTTGAAATATTCTTTGATCAACGCCGGATTGTTTCCGGCAAGTGCTTTATTATAAAACCGAAGAAATAGTGTTTCATGGGCATTTGCCGGCAAGGCTGACTCGGGTGTATTGATCAGTTCCAGAATCTGCGCTTTCGTCATATTCTTCTCATCAAAAAAATCATCGAACAAACCTGTCAATGCACCCAGATAGGTCAGTTGATGGCGTTCCGTAGCTGTCATCTGTTTTCCTCTCAGCAAGCAAAAACCTTCGCCCAGAAAGGCCGTCACAGCTAGCCCATAATATGACATGATTTTCTTCACATCTTTATCGGTCAAACTATCATCGCGCTTGACCTCTTGCAGGTCTAGAGCAACAGAGGTATCCATAAACTTTTTCTGTTTTTGAATATTCGTCCGGAAAGACTGAATGAGTTTGGGAAGGTATATTATTTTACTAAGGGAAATATTCATTATGGATGAACGATGTATTGCATTGCAGTGAAAAATTAATCTTCTTTTATCTGTTTGTGTACTTCATCAATGAATCTGCGCTGCCAGTCTTTTCCTAATACACCGGCATATACAGCAAATGTATGATCATTGTGTTCATCAATCTGTTTGCCAACAGCAGGTGCTCTTTTATAGCTTTGAAATGTTCCTAGCCTGGTTGAAAATTCAACATTGATGTTGAATGATTCTGCAACTTGTTTATAAACTTGCATCCGCAGGTATGCATTTTCAATGCTTTCACTTCCCCACCCGCTTACAGGAACAATCCATACAGGTAATGAGTCATTGTGTATGTAAGCCTGATCAGTTATCAGTTTATTGTCCATCTGTTTTTTTATTTTTTTCTTCCAACGAATCGGATCACGCTGCCTGTGCCGCTGTGAAATTCTCCTTCGTTCAATTCAATTTCTTTTTCTGTTAATTCAATGATATCGAAATCCGGGAAATCAGCACGGATCTCTTCAATAGAAAACAGCATGTCTATTTCTTTCGGTCCGCCGACTTTCTCATTGCGTGCAATGTATTCCAGATGCTTTTTGCTGAATGCTTCAAAGATCAGCATGCCGCCTTTTCGCAGCAGGAGATTCAATTTTTTATGATAATCAGATTTGATCGTTGCAGGGAAATGTGCATAGATCAAGGCTATAGCATCAAACTGTTCGTCTGTGTAAGAGAGTTCTTCAAGCAGACCGACCTGATACTCTATTTCAACATGGTTCTTTATTGCCAGCTGCTGTGCTTTCTTCTTTCCTTCCTTGCTGATATCAAAAGCTGAAACCTTCCAGCCGTTCATGGCTGCGAAAACAGCATTGCGACCTTCGCCTTCTGCGGGGAAAAGTATTGTACCGGCAGGCAACTTTTCCAGTTGTTCCTTTAAATAATCATTGGGTTGCTCTCCATAAGCAAAGGCTTGCTTGCTGTATCGTTCATCCCATCGTTGTGTCCATGAATCCTGCATATCGACTGCTGTAAATTGTACAATTCCTTTTACAAATCATGTAACGCATTATCCTTCAGAGATACGTACGTTTACACATCGTAAAATACAAATTACCATGTAAAAAAACGATCCGATTCAAATAAAAACTTGAACATAATCTTACAGCTATGAGAACTTCTTCCGGATATAATTTAACTACCATTGTTAACAATGTTTCATTGTCGTATGATGATACAGGTACAGGAGATGTTCCGCTCATCTTTGTACATGGTTACCCATTTGACAGGACGATGTGGAAAAATCAATTCGAATTTTTCAAGTCTGTTAAGCGTGTCATTGCTCTTGATCTCAGGGGATTTGGAGCCTCAAAGGACGAAGAAACATCGTTGAGCATTGATCTGTTCACTCTTGACCTGATTGAGTTTATGGATAAGTTACGCATTCGTAAAGCTTCTATTTGCGGACTTTCCATGGGTGGTTATATAGCACTCAATGCGGTTAAAAGATTTCCCGATCGTTTTGAAGCATTGATCCTGTGTGATACCCAATGCATTGCAGATACACCTGAAGCAAAAGAAAAACGTTATGCATCCATAGAGGCCATAAAAGCAAACGGATCACATATCTTCATTAAAGATTTTGTTAAAAAAATTTTCCATCCGGATTCATTCACTACAAAAAAAGAAGTGATCGGTGATTTGCATCAGGTGATGTCTGCGCACTCCGATAAGATCCTGATTGCCGGATTGAAAGCACTCGCAGAACGTACGGAAACCTGTTCCGCATTGCATAACATTACCGTTCCTACACTGATCCTGTGTGGAGATGGCGATCAGGTAACACCGTTTGCGCAATCTGTAAGTATGAATAGTAGAATCCAAGGTTCTGTATTGCGTGTGATAGAAAAAGCGGGACATGTATCTAACCTTGAACAGCCGGAAACATTCAATACGCATCTCTTATATTTCTTAAACGCTTTGCATGCGATTGAACAGCTGAACGAAAATCAGGTTGAAATAAATTAATATTGAAAGGCAGCTGTATAGATCTAATACAGCTGCTCTATTCTTTTTGCTCAATCATTTTTTTACCGTCCCAGCGGTAATGTTTTTTAATATCTTTGATTGTTCCGGTAACCGGATTATCTTTCTTATCATAGACTTCATTACCGTTTATATCCGTTATAATCCCATATTCGTATTCACTATAGGTGATATCCTGCGTTTGAGGATCTGCAGGAAAGAATACATTACTTTCGAACCCTGCCTCTATTTCACCATCATCAATATATTGCCTGGTTTCAAACAATTCGTCAAATGTGCCGTTGGCATCAATCAGATATTTCTGTTTGTCAGAGCAGCCGCAGCAATTACCATTACTATTGAGATAGATGATCAAATCAGTATTTTCCCAGTGTTCAGAATTTACCTGTCCAATGTAATCCGGTATGAATTCAGGTACTGAAAACATATCCAGGTACTTTTTTTGTTCTAAATTGTATTTATAAATAATCGTAGTTTCATTTTTCCCTAGTACATAATATTTCAGATTTTTATCAGTAGAAGATGTAAATGAAAATAAAGCAACATCTTTTGTCCGCAGGTAAACCGTATCCTTGTTCAATTGGACTTCCAGCCAATCTGTTACTTCACTGTTTATGACAGGGATTAACGGTGTGTTAAAAGCGAAGACCTTAAGCACCTTGCTTGTAGTATCCGGCTTTGAATAAACAGGAGTCTGTGCAGAAAATGTTACCGGCGCTACAACCCTTTTATAATACATCACAAATTCATTCAGCTTCAAGGTTGAATCTGATGCAGGCACCTTCCAGGAAGAATCCGGTATAGCTGCAGACTTTAGGGCAGTGTCTGCAGCTGAAGCATGTGTATCTTCACCGGGTGTTTTATGCTCTGAGCAGGAACAAAGCATCAGGCCTGCAAAAAAAATGCAAATGATTTTAGTTATTATATGTTTCATTTTATAAAAAAATTCTGGTTGACTTATAGCAATTGCTATTTATGAATCAGTTTTCCAAATCCGGTTGATTGCAGAAATGCTTCTGTAATCTTTACCTGATTCTTACGACCTTTATGAATTGCATGTTTCCGTTTTTCCGGAAAAATCCGAATCAAGTATTCTTTAACAAGATTAATGCCAGTTAGCAGGTATGGAACTACTACATATGCAGTTGATGGTAGCGACATGCGTTTGCAGGCATGATTACCCAAATAATAATAGTTAAAGCCCAGATAGATTTTAACAAGGATTTTTTTCTGCCAGCGCTTTTTGGGAAAGGTTGCTGTAAGTGGTGCATCCTTCAATGCCTGTGCAAGCGCTATGGTATCTGCATCGGCAGGCGGCTGTGTCATTGTCCATTTGTACAAACTTTGAATAGCTTCTTCTTCTGTCTCCGGTAAAAGTGTATGATCAATACCAATCAGGTAACCGATGTATTTCCATAAATGAAAAACACCTTTCATTTCTTCTGCCGAAGGTCTGTACCCAAGCATATGCAGGCCTTCCAGAAAGACTAACGAAAAACCGAGATACGTTGCGACCATATCACCTTCGTTTACAGGAATCCCCCACTGATCATCACTCCAGTCGGGTGATTTACGGGTATAGTAACGCGCCAGTGCATGAATGATGCGCACACGGATAGCAGCATTGAAACCAACAGCTCCGGGCTGCAGTGCATTGTCGCCGGTTACATCTACCCAGAATGCAACGGTTTCTGCAAGACGTTTCGCCGGCCCGGCTTTCAAAGCTCCTGTAAAAATCAATGGTTTATTAATAGCTGCCGATTCGTACCCACCCATGAGCGAATAGTTGCGCAAGGTGATCAGCGCATACAGTCCGGTACGCTGACAATACTCCGCACCTTTCTGCAGCAAGGAAGAATCAACCCATGATGGAAGTATGCATGCATTGGTGTAAAGTTCCCGCAAAGAAGCAGGAATTTCGGGTACAGCTTCTAATCCTTTTTCCAATAACGTGTCAAGCAAGGCATGCCCCTGTTTATGGCCCATGCCTAGAAACAAATCACTTACAACCTGATCGGCCTGGCTATCGCATTTCAGGTATAAGGTATTGAATGCATGAATATCTGCTTCAGAAGGTATACTACCAATTCTTTTCAACATGTTTCGTCCGGCAGGCTCTTTCCAGTGCTGAGAAAAACCGGGCGAAGGATATTGGATTCGGGTAAGTGACATGCCTGCTAAGGTACAATATATTCGTATGGCAATCCAGTTGTAAGATTCCCGAATTCAGGAGATTTTTATACGATATACGTAAGGAAATAAAATACAAAAAGGGAATATATGCTGAACATATACCCCCTTTTCCATTAAACATACTGAACTACAACTTTATTACTTTAAACTGATACCAGTTCGTATTCATTTTATAACGGATCAGATAGATACCGTCTTTCAATTGTTCTCCGATTTGCGCTTCACCACTTAGCTGTACAGTTTCAACCAAAGCACCTGAGGCATCATAGATATAAAAGTCAATGACAACACCTTTGGTATCAATTGTGATCTGTTCTTCAAACGGATTCGGATAGATAGAAATATACTCCATTCCAGCCGGGTTGTTTACAGAAGTTGCAACACATGCACTTAAATCCGTTTTAGGAATAATACCTGTTGTTCCGCCGGAACAGATGTTACACACATCCAACGATGCAGTTCCCATAGCAACACCGGCACAATCCACACAGCTGTTTTCGGTATTACCGCAGCCACAGTTGCCCGGAGTTGTTTTGTTGGCATCGGCCGGACAAGCATCGCCGGTGTTTGAAACATAGTTATCCGGTTGAGTACATGTACTCAACATTGTATTCGGATCGCCCACGCCATCATGATCAAGATCGGCATACCAAAGAATTGAAGAGGTTTCTGTGATTATTTTTTCTTCTGACGTTGCTACGCAACCGGCCACACTTGTTACCTCTAACGTGTATGAACCCGCGGCAGTTGCTGTGTATGTCTGATCAGTACCAACCTGTGTTGTTCCGTTCAGCCATTTATAAGAAGAACCAGCGCTTGCTGTTAACACGACTGAACTACCTGAACAGAAAGAGTTAGCAGGCGACGTGATCGCTGCTGTTGGCAGAACATCCACCGTAATTACTTTCGCAGCTGATGTCGCTTTGCAGCCTGCCGCGTTTGTTACTTCTACCGTGTATGAACCCGAAGTTGCTGCTGTATAGGTTTGTGCCGTACCAACCTGTGCAGTTTCGTTCAGCCATTTATAAGCAGAACCAGCACTTGCTGTTAATACAACTGAACTACCTTCGCAGAAAGAATTAGCGGGCGACGTGATCGTGGCTATTGGCAAAGCATCTACGGTGATCACTTTCGCAGACGAAGTTGCTTTGCAGCCTGCCGCGTTTGTTACTTCTACCGTGTATGAGCCCGCAGCAGTTGCTGTATAGGTCTGCGCTGTACCTACCTGTGTTGTTCCGTTCAGCCATTTATAAGCAGAACCTGCGCTTGCTGTTAATACAACTGAACTACCTTCGCAGAAAGAGTTAGCAGGTGACGTGATAGTGGCTATTGGCAAAGCATCTACAGTGATCGCTTTCGCAGCTGATGTCGCTTTACAACCTGCTGCGTTTGTTACTTCTACCGTGTATGAACCCGCGACTGCTGCTGTGTATGTCTGATCAGTACCTACCTGTGTTGTACCGTTCAGCCATTTATAAGAAGAACCTGCGCTTGCTGTTAATACAACTGAAGAACCGGCGCAGAATGAATTTGAAGGAGATGTAATTGTTGCTGTTGGCAGAGCATCCACAGTGATCGCTTTCGCAGCTGATGTCGCTTTACAACCTGCTGCGTTTGTTACTTCTACCGTGTATGAACCCGCGACTGTTGCTGTATAGGTCTGTGCCGTACCAACCTGTGCAGTTCCGTTCAGCCATTTATAAGAAGAACCTGCGCTTGCTGTTAATACAACTGAACTACCTTCGCAGAAAGAGTTAGCGGGCGACGTGATCGTCGCTGTTGGCAGAGCATCTACAGTGATCGCTTTCGCAGCTGATGTCGCTTTACAACCTGCTGCGTTTGTTACTTCTACCGTGTATGAACCCGCGACTGCTGCTGTATAGGTTTGTGCCGTACCAACCTGTGCAGTTCCGTTCAGCCATTTATAAGAAGAACCTGCACTTGCTGTTAATACAACTGAAGAACCGGCGCAGAATGAATTTGAAGGAGATGTAATTGTTGCTGTTGGTAAAACATCCACGGTAATTATTTTCGCAGCTGATGTCGCTTTACAACCTGCTGCGCTTGTTACTTCTACTGTGTATGAACCAGCAGTTGTTGCAGTATAGGTCTGCGCTGTGCCAACCTGTGCAGTTCCGTTCATCCATTTATAAGAAGAACCGGAGCTTGCTGTTAATACAACTGAACCACTATTGCAGAATGAATTTGAAGCAGATGTAATCGTCGCTGTTGCCAGAGCATCTACGGTAATTACTTTTGCTAAAGAAGTTGCTTTGCAGCCTGCCGCGTTTGTTACTTCTACCGTGTATGAGCCCGCAGCAGTTGCTGTATAGGTCTGCGCTGTACCAACCTGCGCAGTTCCGTTCAGCCATTTATAAGAAGAAGCAGCACTTGCTGTTAATACAACTGAAGAACCGGCGCAGAATGAATTTGAAGGAGATGTAATTGTTGCTGTAGCTGTACAGGCTTCGGTTGCTACCGCGATCCAGTTGATGTTATAACCGCCGGTTGGAATACCTAAACCAATGGAATAACTCCCCTGCGGCAAATCAATCACTTTAGAAATGGTTGTCCAGTTTTGCCAACCACCAGTATTCGGCACAGTAAACGTTCCCAATTTCGTAAGACCTGCGTCTTTTTCAAGCGAGATAACACCGGTACTATTCATCGATGACACGCGGAAGTACACTCTGTATTTTCCTGCTGTTGGAATGGTGATGCTTGTATAACTCAGCCAGTCATTGGCATCAATGTAACTTACATTTTGTCCACTCTCAATACAAGGTTCTTTTTGCACACCCGACATAGCATTGTAGGATTCTGATTCGAGAAAAACAATGGGATCCTGATTCAGAATAAGTACCATTGCATTTGTCTGGCTCGCCAGATTTGATGCAGCATTGCCACCCAGCGGCCGCAACTCTGCTCTCCATGCATACTTCTTCCCTACTTCGGGCAATGTATTTAATGTAACAGGTACCTCCACCACTTCACCGGCTTCTATCTGTACCGTTTTCGTTTGAAGTACATTGTTCACACTATCACAAAATGAAATAACAAGATCTCTTTTCTGTGTTACGGTATAATTCACCTGAACAGAATAATTGCTTTTTGATGTTGTTAAATTGGGCGAGTTCACAAAATTGATTCCATCTTTCAACGTACCGTAATCATAGGATTTCAAAAACGTGCGTACCACCGAGCCCGACCAGGTAAGATTGCCCGCAGGCCAGCCGCCACTAGCGCTTGATCCCTGACTTACGATTGATGCGCCTTCATCTTTATCATTGACACTCCAGTTGCAACTGATCAAGCTATTACGTTTAATCAGGTCCAGCCATGCATTGGTTTCATTTACATTCACACCGCCATTACCATCTGCATTCACCGTTCCCCATTCTGTTATAACAACAGCGAGCCCTTTATCGATTGCATACTGACATTTATCTCTGTTTGTCTGTCCGTGTGAACCCGCATAAAAATGTACAGTGTAAGCTACATTACTTCTATTGATCGGGTCATTGGCTGCCTGATCCACATCTGCCGACCAGGTAGGTGTACCTACAATAATGATGTTATCCGGATCAATCGCACGGATTGCATCAATTACCTGAATAGCATAAGGCTTGATCACACCGCTCCAGGATACACTTAACGGTTCGTTATACACTTCATATAATACATTGGGTAAATGTCCATACGTCTGCGCCATTTCCTGAAAGAAAGCAATGGCTTCCGGCGTGTTCCATTCTGCATGATGCGTATGCCAGTCAATGATCACATACATATTATTGGCAATCGCCGCATCGATGACCGCTTTCGCACGGGCTTTGTTATTCGTCTTATTCGTAAAGTTCCCATTGGGATTATCTAAATATCCACCATTGTCTTCTACCCCCATAGCAACACGGACAATAGCAGCGTTCCAGTCATTTTTTAACCAGGCTACCACATCCGCATTATAAAACTTCTCTCCGCCCCAACCAGTATTCGACCAGAAAAAACTATTTCCGGCCAAACCTACCGGCATGCCATTTTTATTTACAATCTTATTTCCGCTAACAGATAAAGCGCCGTTGATTGAAACAACCTGGGCAAAGGATGTATGCGTTGAAAACATGAGCATAACGACTGCAACTGTTTTTAACAATGGACCAAGCCGGAATACTATTTTCTGTATCTCTTTACGTCCGATAAAGATCACGATACGTTGGGGAAGTAGGTGCTTTTTCATAGTGAAATAGTTCTATTTTTTGTTTATTTAATTCAAAATTAGAATGAATAATTTTCACCATTGCCAACAAAGGACTTAAAA
>JAGKWN010000159.1 GCA_021151805.1 Cytophagaceae bacterium
GACCTTACCTGCTGCATTAACAATAACAATAACTAATAACTCTCCTAATTCTTCTCTGAATGAATTCCCGCTCAATAAGTAAGAGTATATTTCAAAACTCTTTTCGTAAGAAGAAGCATATTTAATATGTTCATATCCTTTCTTTTTAGATAGAATATCGTTTAAAGAATCATGAACATGAATAAATTCTGCATTGTATACTTTTTTAATAAAGTAAGTAATATTTTCCCACAGTGTATCTTTTTCAATTACAATACCTATTTTAAATCGTTCTTTTGACATCCCATTTATGTCATAAGAATTAGCCCCTGCAGTAAATTTTATGTATGCCATGGTATCCGATAATGTGATTGTATATGGGTAATTTATACTTACGTCCCTGACATTCTTATTACCCTTAAAGTCTATAGTAAGCTCATACGTTTCAAATTCGTATACTGTATCAGACGCTATAATAATATTATATTTTTCTTTTTCTAAAATACGTTCAGCTTTTGCCACAAATACTGATGATAGAAAAAATATGAATAAAAGAATAATATGACACATAATTTTAATATTTGTTAAATATACATACATATACTTTTTTGAACTAATCAGGAATTACATTAATATTATATATGAACATCGAAAACGCAGCCACCTTCTACTATCCACTGATGATCCGTGAAAGCCACCTGGACACATTCGGCCATGTAAACAACGCTACATATTTAAGTATTCTTGAAGAAGCCCGCTGGGAACTGATTACACAAAATGGTTACGGACTTTCATACATACGTGAAACTGGTCTGGGACCAACAATTCTGGAGATCAATATTAAATTCATCAAAGAACTTCGCCTGCGTGAAGAGATTATTATTGAATCCAAAATGATTTCTTATGAAGGTAAAGTAGGCAAGATTGTACAAACGATGCTGCGCAACGGCGAAGCATGCTGCATTGCTGAATTCACGGTTGGTTTATTCAGTGTTAAGGAGCGTAAGCTTGTATTACCAACACCCGAATGGCTGAAAGCAATTGGGCTATAACATTTCATACCGATCGCTTTGCAATATCAATGTTCGCTGGAATAATCACTCATTATTCCAGCACAATCCATTTAATATACTGTATTCTTCCGCCCGCAACAATTTCTACTATATACATGCTTGCTGCCAACTGAGGCATCAGTGCTTGTAAGAAATCATTCATAGCCGATACTGTCCCTTCCTGCTGACTCGTTAATACTTTACCATCAACAGTAGTAACACGCACTTTAATTTTTTCTGCCGGAGGAATTTTACACCATGAACCCAACACAACATAATCTGTACCTGGATTTGGTGCCAGATAAAATTCATACTGATTGCACGATCCAATTCCTCCACCACAATCTGAATTGTTCTTTACAGGAATATTTAATGTGTATGTAGCAGTACATTTATTTCCTCTCACAATAAGTTGTGGTGAAACAGATACGTTAAAAGTTCTCGGATTAGCTGTAGATCCATCATCCCATTGAAAATGCTTATACTTCGTTGCATCAAACATAACCGTAACAGGATTACCCAGGCATGTAGAATCCGCAGAGAGAATAAAACCCGGATCAGCCGGGAGGTCTGCCTTTACCGTAAGGGAATCATCCCAACCCAACGAAGGACAGGAATTATTTTTTATATAATATGTGCCTGCTTCCGAAACCAGCAAGCTGTCAGAGGTACTGGTTGCCGTTGCATTTTTACGACTCCATACAAAGCTTATTCCTGAATAATGTGTATGTTTCAGATAGATATTTTCCTGCGGGCACAATAAGGTATCTCCGTATATTTTCAATAAAATATTCCCCTGAAATACCTGCATAGTATCTCTTGCTATGCATCCATCACGCCCGGCAGCAACAGTATATACCCCTGCACCATTGGTGATCGTTTGTTGGTTCGTATTTCCATCACTCCATTGATACCAATCAAAGCCTGCATCAGCATCCAATGTAAATGTTTCAGCAGCACACACAATTTGATCTTGTCCAATATCAACCTTAAGCGTTGTATCTCTATGAATCATTATAGTATCGGTATAAGTATATCCGCAATATCTTGCGTTGACAGTATACATTCCAAAACCATACACAGTAGTAGATGAATCGCGGGATCCGGTATTCCACCGATAGCTATCAAACCCCGAACCTGCCTTTAATGGTAATACTTTCCCTTCGCAATAACTTGTATCAGGTCCCAGATCAATGTGTCTTTCAGGACGTATCAATGCAGTATCTACCAACACATGGAGTGTCTGAATGACCATACAACCTATAGAACCCGGCTTATTATATATTAATCCTACAGCTACATAATTTCCGGATCCGAAAATCGTAACATCATTTCCATTGACTTTATATTTATCAAATAACCTTTGATCCGAATAACTAAAATAAGTCAAATCTCTGAGCGTGGTAAAAGATATTGTATCAGCACACGTCACCATGGTATCGGATGCAACCATCCGTATCGGAACGTAGTAAACCGAATCTGAAGCTGCACCACAACGATTCTGATAATTCAGTACATAATATCCTTCTTCCTGCAATCGAATCATTTTACCAGAAACTTTTTTTCCTGAAGGCGTTTTCCATATATATTGATCAAAACCATTCGGGGCGTACAAGCTATCAGGCATGCCTGCACAAATGGTCAGCGTATCTTTCCTTAATACATTTTCCGGCGTTCCCTTCCATACCTGTATTGTATCTATAAATGTACATCCATACTTTTTAAGCGTAGCAACATATGTACCGGAGTCCGATACAATGATTTGCGGCACACCGTTTTCTCCTGTACTCCATACATACGAATCCATATCTGCAGGCGCGTGCAATGTCAGACTTTCATTGAGGCAGATGGATGTATCTCTACCCAAATCCAGATCAGATTGATAATAATGTATCTTCACAGAATCGCTGACAATACACCCTGCCAAACTTGTTCCACGCACCCAGGCTACAGAGTCTGTCGGAATATAAAATGTTTGTGGTGCTCCTTCTCCATTGCTCCATAAATAGCTGGTAAATTCAAATCCTGCATCAAGTGATAAATAGCTGCCTTTACAGACACTTCGATCTGGTCCGAGATCCAGATCCGGCGGAACGTCCGAAAAAATATATAGCGTATCATACATATCCGCACATGCTGCAGTTCGTTTCACAATCAATGTATCTATGCCTGATTGTTTAAAATGCATATCTACTGTGCTGTCGGTAAGAACAACCAGTGTATTAGGCCCTTTGTGTGTCCAGCTGTAAACTGCATTTCCCAAGGGATACAACCGATACCGGACAGTCATATTACTGCTGCTTCTACATACTTTTTCAGGCCCTGCAATAATAGGCTTTACTGAAAACAACAGACTTTGAACCGGATTGGGAAGTCCATAGTATGAAGTTGTATTGCTATACAGTTGAAATCCATCCTCCAGAAACCCGCACTGTGTCGGATCTACAGCATTCGGATTATAAAGTACAGATAAATATGCACTTCCTCTTTTAGCAAAATAAAGTTTACCATCCGGGGCCAGCTGAACCGATCCGGAGGCTGCACGATCCGTACCAATTTTAATGGCAGCATTCATTATTGCCTGCTGGTTTCCCGCTTGTAAATCAAAGCGTATAACCGGCCCCGGTGTAATAGATGTTGTATATAAAAAACGTTCATTGGGTGAAAAACAAACTCCATAAGCATTCGTTGTAATTTTACTTTTTAACGTAATGGGATTTGAAACAACACCTGTCTTTGTATCAAAATCAAAAACTTCAACTATGCCCTGGCCCTGCATAGCAGCTGCCAATCTTTTCCCGGAGTATGATGATTTTAATTCACCGATTGCATATTCCCGAATCGTATTTACCGGCGAATTGTATACCATACCTGTATTACTGACTACTGGTGCGTTGCTGATACCTGACGAAGTCAATAGCCATGCATGAAAAGCATTTGAATTCCATAAATGCGTAATGATCCAGATTCCATCTCCGGCACTATTTTTTACTGCTGTTACTTTTTCAACAACAGGGGTTGACAAGAGATGATTTTTTTCAATCACTTCTCCTCTTCCGCCATCTCCCAAGCGATCAATAACAGAATAACAAATTCCGGCAAATGCATTCACCTCTCCAGCCTGAGCAGCAACAGTAAACAGATATACATAACGGTTATTACCTGGCTGTGGGACAAATAGTGCAGATTGAGTGGTACTGTAATGTCCTGAAAGGCCTCCGCCATTGAGCAGCTGTATTCCATCATTCGCTACGAGTTCACCATTTGAATAAAACAATGGCTTTCCATTATCATCACAAAATACAGCAGAACCTTCATCTGTATATATACGTCCGGGAATTGCTTTTGCCGGTGATTGATTAAAATCAATCCCGCCTGCATCTCCAAAATACCAGGTATTATTCTCTTTGCTATCCGTACAATTTCCAGGAATCAGATTGTATGGTTCACTTTCTGCTTTACATGTACCATTATCTGCAACCAACGTAATCATTCTGCCATATTTACCTGTTGCTGTATAATCAAATGCCAGACCTGTGCCTTCCAAAACTCCATCTACTTTCCAGCTATAATTGTACGTACCTGTTGTTGTAAAATGTACTGTTTGACCTGGATTAACTAAAGACGTAGGTGTAGCACTTAAACCAGGCTTAGGCACAGGACATTCAAATTGTATGGTATCGTGCAACAGCAACGAACAACCGGGTTTCAACGGATCAGTAATATAGACATCAAAGGTAACGCGCTGTTTCCGGTCAAAGGTTTCTGTGATATTCTGAGCTAATGCTGCTTTGCCGTTATAGAGCCAGATTACCTGCAAATCTGTACGGGCCGACACTACACTCAATGTGACCGGAACACCTGCAGGCCATACATCAGGAAGGTTCATACTAGCAACAATCAACTGATCGCATTGCAGACACAAAGCCGGATTATCAAGTAAGCTGGATCGCGTTGTTGTAAGAGCTGTGCGCATGCGCGTACGTTGACCGTCTGTGAATGTATTTTGACAATCCTGAAATCCATAATCCATGTAATTCTGAATCATGTCTGGCTGATCACCCAGCCCACCAAGACTTATAGATCTGAAAGGATTGTTAAGAGAGGGATCGTCGCTGTCTGAATGGCACGTATTCGCTGAATTATTACAGAGAACAGGTGTTGTTGAAGCATCGGGTGGCGTATCGCAGATCTTATCTCCATCTACAGTACAATCGTCATTTTTACATCCACCTTCAAAAGTATGATACAAGCCCAGATAATGCCCCATTTCATGCACCAGTACTTTAACGGCATCAGGATCATTCTTTACAAAATTTGCTTCTATAACAATACCATCCGTTGCAGCACCATGTGCATATGGCAACGTAGCATATCCAGCCACAGCTGGCCCCATATTGATCGAGTTAATCGACTGAACTACCCAGATATTAATGTATTTTTCAGGATCCCAGAGACTGATTTTTTTTAAGGCATCATCATTCGTTTCCAATGTCATATTGGTAAGCGCCGATAAATCACGTGTAATACTTGTGCCTCCAAGACAAAAACTAATATTGATTGCGGTACCTCTGGAAGGATCAAAAGGCGCTACATTCGCAAATGCATCATTAAGTAATCTAAGTCCGTCAAAAACATCCTGATCTGAAATATTTTCATTTCCACCCTGATGCACAATATGAAAAACTACAGGGATAGCATATTCTTGATCATCAGCCAGACTACCTAAACGTAAATTATTTTTTGCACGATATGCATTAGAAATTTTCTGTTCAAATAATTGCTTCTTATATGCATCCTGATTATTAAGCAGAAAATCTGATCCGCAATGACCTTTCTTATCCTGAGCAAATGTTACAGATGAAACGCAACACAAAAAAAAAATAAAAAAGAATGTATAAATACGTTGAGTAAAAATGTGTTTCATAAAATAACGGTTTGTAACATGAATACAAAAGTCCGTACAGAGGTAACCGATGGTTAATCACACATAGATTGCTAATATGATCCTTATTGTTGCAACGCATAATAGATTGATTATATTTACAGATATCTTTAATTTGTTACCCTCAGGTTTTATTTATATGCCACAACAACAAGACGACCTATACGATTTTTTATTTGACGAAATAAAAAAAGACCGGGATCTCAAAGACAAAGCACCTTTGCTTGGCGACCTATTTATGATCAATGAAGAAACTGAAACGAAAGTAAAAAAAATTGCAGCCTACGAACGCTTATTGAAATACTTTTCACATCGCAGCAAGTGGGATGAAGAAATTGTGCAGTACCTAAGTAATCGCTATGCAAAAATCCGATAAAGCTCCGGCATAGTTTATAAAATAAAAATCCCGTCCCGATAGCTATCGGGACGGGATTTTTATTTTATA
>JAGKWN010000160.1 GCA_021151805.1 Cytophagaceae bacterium
GAACAATATAGTTAAGAAAGGAAGACTGTTTTATAAGCTGATAGAGATTTGTATCTCTTTTTTTAATATTTCCGTATTGGAATGATTATTTATTCTTTTACAGGTTCATAATAAAGAATAATTGCACCGCCTTTAAACGTTTTACTCCTTTTGAGTTTAAGTATTATTTTCTCGCTGATGCTTTTGAATAGCGGCAAACCACTTCCTGCAATAACGGGATGAACACAAAGCTGATATTCGTCTATTAAATTCAACTTTGTCAATTCTACGATCAAGCTTGGACTGCCGACAAAAATATCTTTGCCTTCATTATTGCGGGATTGCTTGAGTTCCAGAACTTCTTTCTCTAAATCCTGCGTTGCCAAGCGTGCGCTTTTCCAATCGACACTTTTCATCGTGCGGGAAAATACTATCTTCGGAGTATTATCTATTGCAACAGCAAAATCATCCATCGCTTTTTCTCCTGTAGGATTTTCCAGCACGGTACGCCAATATTCCATCAGTTGATAAGTAATTCTGCCATATAAAATACTATCGGCACTCCTCAACAGGTCTGCATAATGTTGATGTACTTCTTCGTCGGGGATACCTGAGGTATGATCACAATACCCGTCGATGGTCATGTTGATTGCTGCAATTACTTTTTTCATATGTTTGTTTTTTTAGCTGAATGATTTTGATGTTTTGGTATGAAGAAGGACGTCTGCGATACGAACTTATAAGAAGATGTCTCCGTGGTCTGTGGCACACAGAACACCCACTGCTTTATCAAATTAATCAATTACCACAATCTGTAACTTCCCAGCAACAGCAATCCATTCATCGTTTTACAATTGCTCTCCAATATAATCAGGACATTCCTGCACTTACTCTTAATAACAAGAGCAGATTTCGTTCTGTGTGCCACAGACCTAGGTGAGGGGCTGTATGATTTATAAATACTGGGTGTATGCTATACGCGCCTACTTAGGTACCCAGCTCGACTTTTTCCTGGATTGTTTTTTACCAATACTGATATCCCATCCCATATCGCCGCCGATTGTAACGGACATGCTGTAGGTGTCAACCAAAACAACCATAGCTGCTGCCAGTGCAATATCAGCATCGTAATCCAGATCAAGGGTGTATGTATCCTTGTCAAAAATTACAAACCGATCCTTTGTCCATCTGCCAATCTGATTGTCATTTTTAAAACAGAACATTCAAATCCTTCATGGCCTTTAATTACATATTGATCCATTGCACCGTCCAATTGCTTGCAGGCATACTTTTTATTCCCCATCGATTCCTGATCGAATGCATATATACCGGAAGGCAATGTTATCTTCGCATTGGCGCGAAAGGAAAGAAACTTATTCTGAATCTTTCCGATAACGGTATTGCTGCGGAGATCCTTGATCTTATACTTCGGAATGGGTGTTAACCACAATCTTCGGATTGAGAATAGTTTTTTCTTCTCCTGATAGACGACATACTTTCTACCGAAAAAAGAAAACATGTTTTGTTTGATACGTATTTTCATTTCTTATGTATCGGGTAAAAATCCCGTGCTAAACAAATATATAAATAAGATGATACAGATTTATTCACGTTGACGTCTTTGCCGGTGTATTGCACGAACAAATTCCGCCATGAGAACAATCAATTAAACGGGTCTTACCAACCAATTGAAAATGGATTACAAATCACTTCTCTTACTTCTTACTCAACCGCTCCACCTCTCTAACCAACGTCTGCCGCTCCGCTTTTGATTTTGTCAGTTTTATGGCCTGTTGGTAATGACCGATGGCCTTGGCGGTATCAATATCTGCATACAGATAACCCAGCAAACTATGATACTGGTTATGCTCCTTCAGATCGATTTTTTCAGCCTCTGTTATTGCCTTGGCTTTCCCGTAAACCCGTGCATAAGCAAAGGTCCGGTTCAAGGCAGTGATGGGCGAATACTCCAGCAGGATCAGCTGGTTGTATAACTGCAATATGTGTTCCCATTTGTTTTCGGCACCCGCAGCATGCCAATAAGCAATGCTTGCCTCCAGGTGATACCTGGAAATTTCCTGTCCGCTGCAGGCATGCACTAAAAAATAATTTCCTTTATCAATCAGCTCCTGATCCCAGCGGCTTTTGTCCTGCTCTTCAAATAAAACAGCTGCCCCCTGTTGATCTGCCCGCGCTTCAAGCCGCGAGCTCTGAAAGCACATCAACGCAAGCAAGGCATTTGCCTGCGAAGTATTTGTCAGTGGATACGCTGTTAATACCAGCGCCAATCGTATAGCTTCTGAGCATAAGTCCTTGCGGATGATCTGGTCTTCCGTTTTTGAAAAATAACCTTCATTGAACAGCAGGTATAAAGTCTTTAATACCGCATCCTGCCTTGATTCTATTTCTTCGCTGCGTAAAGACTTAATCTGAAAGTGATCGTTACGCAGGTTTATTCTTGCCCTGAGCAAACGCTTTTTAATGGTTTCGGGCTTTGCCAGAAAAGCATTGGCAATCTCTTCCACACTGAAACCGCAAAGAATCTGCAATGCCAGGCAGATCTGGGCTTCCGTTGAATTCATTGGATTACATACAGCGAAGATCATCGCCAGCTGGCTGTCGGCAATATGTTGACTGCTGTATTCAAATTCTTTTTCAGCTTCTGCAAGGACCGGCTTTATTTCTGCCCTGACCTGCTTTTCAAAAACAGCCTGGTGTTTAAAATAATCCTTTGCCTTGTTCTTTGCAACGGTATACAACCATGCGGAGGGATTTTCGGGAATACCATGAACCGCCCAGTTTTCCGACGCTTTCAAAAATGTATCACTGGCAATATCTTCAGCAATTTCAATATGTTTTAAACCAAAATGACGGCACAATAAGGCCGTCATCTTAGCATACTCCTGCCGGAATAAATGAGGAATCAGCTCATTTGTCCTGTTAGCTGTTGTCATCCGGGGTTACCACTTTTCTGACTTCAACATTACCGCCGATCTGCAGGATCGGACAGTCCTGCGCAAACGCAACGGCCTCATCCATGGATGCAGCCTTAACCATAATGTAGCCATTGATAAACTCTTTGATCTCTGTAAACGGACCATCCGTTACTACATTGCCCGGCCTTACAGTTTTGCCTTCTGTCATGGAAAGGCGGTTGCCTTTATCGGCAAGCTTGCCCTGGGCAGCAATGCCGCCCATCCAGTTCATCCAGTTTGTCAATACCTGCTGCATCTGTTCAGGCGATGGTTTAGCGTTTGGATCAACGCTGTTTCTGAAAATTAAAACAAATTCTTTCATACGATTATTAATGAATGTTCATCCCCATGACGACCCACTTTGCCAAACGGGGACAAGATCAGGAATATTTTTTAAAAAAGTTTTATGGATATGTATGCTGTCCGGGATTTATTTATCGTGGGAATGCTCCATCATTAATGTCAATGCAGCTTCCGTTGATATATGCCGGACTTTCTGTCGCCAACCAAAGTATAGTTTTTGCTATTTCGACAGGTGTTGCAAATCGTCCTGAATGTACACTTTTAAGAAAATTCTGTTTTCTAATTTCAGGTATGTTTTTCATCATATCTGTTTCAACTGGACTTGCTGCAATTGCATTGACAACTATTCCATATTGTCCGAGCTGCCTGGCATAACTTTTAGTTGCATTAATTAAACCAGCTTTTGTAACGCCATACCAAATGTCAGGATGTCCAATTTGCCCGGCTATTGATGCATTGTTTACAATTCTCCCGCTTTTGTTTTTTATCATCGTTTTGGCAACACAATTCATCAATTCAATTGGTGCTTCAAGATTTATTTTAAGGATTTCATCTTTTTTGATTGACGGATAATTATCGTATGAAAATGTATTCATAATTCCTGCGTTGTTTATCAGGATATCAACATCATCCAATTGTCTGACTGTGTCTTTAATTTCGTTAATGTTTGTTAAGTCAAATTCAAAAAAAAAGCAATTATCCATTGGTTCCATTCCTGAGAAATCTCTTGCAATAACGGTAACCTTAAAACCGGAGTCTAAAAACAGCTTTGTCGTCTCAAATCCAATTCCCTTATTTCCTCCTGTAATTAATACGTGTTTCATCCTTTACTTTTTAAAAATTGCCAAATCAGTTATATGTGGTTTTAGTTTATCTGGTTTCATTCCTCGCCACGAATGCAAATCCGGAACAGCGAATATTTGTCACTCCTTAACCCACAATCGCAAAATTTTTCCATCATCGTTGTGTGCGTGATAGTAACTACTGCGCCGCAGACAGAGCGTCCACTGCCCTTCTCACGCTTTGCCCTTGCCGGAAAAGATTTTACTTTCCGATTATTTTCTTTCTGTGGTTTTGCCCCCAATCGCGCAACGCTTTCATTACTTCATACAAAGTTTCTGCGTGTTCAGTCACTTCATATTCAACAGTTGGTGGAAAGGTATCGTAAACTGTCCGCTTGACCAGATGATTTGTTTCCAGGTCTTTCAATTCTTTACTCAGCATTTTGTCGCTGATCCCTTCAACTTCTCTTGCAATTTCTTTAAACCGTTTTGCACCGCCAGACAATGAAAACATTATTGGAAGTTTCCAATTGCCACTCAATGTTTCCATGGCATCTTTTATGGCACGAATGCCTGAAGCGTCACACTTAATTGTCTTTGCCATTATCGGGATAACATTACATTACTAACCTGAAAGTAAGCGCTAACCGTTGGGTTAGTACTTACCAGTGGTTAGCAAATATAAATAACTTTGCAACGTCAAACAACCAATTAAAAAGATGAGCAAAGAGAAAAAAATCTATTGGACAGTAACCATTATTGCAATGGCTTTAATTGTGTTACCTTCCTATTTCGCGCCAAAAGAATATTTAGAAGAAACCATGCGCAGAATGGAATTCCCTGGTTATTTCGGTCTGGAATTGGATATTCTGAAAATTGTCGGTGCGGTACTCATTCTCATTCCTGCCATTCCAACAATGTTTAAAGAATGGGCGTATGTAGGCTTCGGAATACTTTTATTATCGGCAAGCTTAGGACATTGGCTGGTTGACGGAGCAGCAAAAGGTATTGCACCGCTTGTGCCATTTGCAGTTTTGTCGGTTTCGTATTATTATTTCAGAAAGCTGAATTACGCGAAGTGAGGTTGATTGCTTTTGATTGCCGTTCGGGATTTGCATTTGGAACCAGCTGTTCGGGATTTGCAATCCCGAACGCAGATTAAAGAGATTTATAATCTCTACTAATCATTGAATAACGGATTACAAATCCTTCGCCGCGGCGGATTATCTGGCTTCCGAATTGCAAATTCGGAAGAGCGTGGACTTCATTTATTGTTCAAGCCACTTTTGCGACAACGGATATTACTCTATTCTCTCATAACTCCATTTACCTTTGGTGTTCTGTGAGCCACAGACCACGGTGAAGGTTAGCGCAACAGCAGGATTAGTAGTTGTTAGGTGCCAATTAAGGTCACCGATATGAAGTGAACGGATTATTGAATTATAATAGGATCTGTTAAATTTATTTTTTTTAGCAAAAAATTTAATTTTATGTCACTATATCTATTTTTATTAATATAATCTAAAGATAAAACGAGGTCCTTTGAATTTTCATAACCTTTTAATTTGGATTTGATTGGAGAAGTTTTATTGCCTTCTCCATCTATTTCTATCAATTTTACTTTGTCTTGATATTCCTTATTGTTGTTATAAAATTGTAATAATAATGCTTCTATATAATGTAAATTTAAATCAGATAAATTTTTAAATTCAGAAGGCATTATACCAGCAAATTCATTACTTAATTCTTGCAAAGTTAAAGAGTTGTTTTCTATCTTTTGATAGAACTCGTTTCGTATTGTTTTTAAATATATTAGAACAAATAGAAGAGATGAAAAACTATATTGGTTAGGTTTAAACAAATTTAATATAAGTCGAGTTTGTCCAAATATTTTTTCTTGTTGCCTTAATGTCGCATTTGTTTCATTGAATAATATTTCCGCTATAAGAAGTAAATTTTCCCCATCATTTTGAAATTCATCAATGTTACTTCTTTCTATAGAATAGAAAAATTCTCCAAGAGAATAATAATCAAATAAATATTTGCAAAATATTTTATTTGAAGGCTTAGGAATAGAATATTCAAGATCAATAAAACGTCTTAAGTATTCATCTGTATTGATTTGTTCGCTTCCATAAACACCTTTTACAGAACTTGCTAAATGTTTTTTATCAATTGACAGTACAAATACAATTCCAGAAACAGTAAACAAGTGTTTCATCTGTTCTAAAAGCTCAACAGCATAATTGGGACGACATCTATCTAATTCATCAATAATAAATATAAGAGG
>JAGKWN010000161.1 GCA_021151805.1 Cytophagaceae bacterium
TATTTTTTTAAATCCTTTAATCATTTATTTTATCATACCATAACCAAGCTATATTATGTTAGAAAACTTACCATCCTACATTTCCCTTATTTTCGGATTAACAAGTATTGCAGCACTTTTATTATTTGTTTGGGCCATTAAGAAATCACCTGTTCTGGCTACACAGCAAAAAGCCGTAAGCATTATGATAGGCCTCACAGTATGGTTACTCCTTCAGGCTGCTTTAACACTTAAAAACATTTACAATTCCGACTTCAATTCTTTTCCACCTAAGTTTTTAATTTGGGATCTGGCCTGCGCTACTTCTCATTATTATATTGTTTGCAACTCAGAAAGGCCGACAGTTTATTGACAGCCTACCTATCGCAAACCTTACCTACCTGCATGTCATACGCATCCCTGTTGAGCTTGTCTTGTTCTGGTTATTCCTGCATAAAACCATTCCCGAGCTCATGACCTTTGAAGGACGGAACTTTGATATTCTTGCAGGTATCACAGCGCCAATCATTGCGTACCTTGCTTTTACACAAAAGAAGATCAGCAGAAATGGATTGCTGATATGGAATTTTATTTGTCTGGCACTTCTTGCAAACATTGTAGTAAATGCATTCTTATCGGTACCATCACCGGTGCAGCAATTCGCTTTCGACCAGCCCAATATTGCGATCTTATATGTTCCATTCAGCTGGCTGCCGACATTTGTAGTACCTGTTGTTTTATTTGCACATCTGGCCTCCATCCAACAATTATTGAAAAAAATTTAACGATATTGCCCACTCGTACGGAATCCCTATAACCGTCAGTTATTTCAAGCTCAGCATACAACCGTTTATTAACTGAATTATAACAACATGTTATTACAACCCGAAAAAAGAAATCTCTGGATCATTGTAGGTATTACTGTGTTAAATGCAATCGGCATGACGATTGTCCTTCCGCTCTTCCCCTTTCTGCTGGAAATATATGTACCCAAATCAAGTATTGCAGTTACCATGAGTATATTGGTATCAGTCTTTGCTGCCTGCACGTTTATTGCTGCACCAGTCTTTGGCGCGCTCAGCGACCGGTATGGACGCAAGCCGGTGCTGCTTTTCAGTCTGCTTGGATCTGCAATCGGATATTTATTGCTTGGCATTGGCGGTGCACTCTGGGTTCTTTTCCTGGGAAGAATCATTGACGGACTTACAGCAGGCAATCAAAGTGCGCTGTTCGCTTATATTACCGACAGCACAGAGCCGCATGAAAGAGGTCAATGGTTTGGCTACCTTGGCGGTGCCATTGGTCTTGGGTTCATGATCGGGCCTGCAATTGGCGGCTTCCTTGGCTCCTTTTCCGTTACCTTACCTTTTTTTATTACAGCAGGCATCACTCTTTTGTCGATGTTCTGCATCTCAGTTCTACTACCCGAATCATTGCCGGTAGAAAAACGCAGCACACATCTTACGCTTAGCAGCTTCAATACATTCTTTCATTTCAAGGAAATTTTTTCTTTGAAAGAAGCCCGAAGTTTATTGGTCATGGGGGCATTCTTTTATGTGGGTTTGAATATATGGCAATTCAATGCAAGTATCTTTTTGAAAGATGTATTTCTGTGGGGACCTTCATTCATTGGCGGCATATTTGTACTTGTTGGTATTTGCGACATTTTATCACGTGTGATTGTATTGCCGCAAATGCTGAAACGATGGAACGAGCAAACAGTAAGTATTGTTGGTTTATGCGGACTAATCCTGGGCCTTGGTTTGATCTTCCTGAGTGCATACATCCATTCTATATTTCTTATTGTTGCAGCGGTAGCCAGTATCGTATTAGGCGAAGGTTTGTTTGATCCTTCTTACAATGCACGCCTTTCTTTGTCTGTTGACGAAAGCAAACAAGGATTACTTCAGGGTACAAACCAAAGTCTGCAGGCTTTATATCATGTCATTGTTCCGCTGGGTGCTGCAGCTATTTACAGCTATAACCCTGGTGCTGTTTTTGGAGTTGCAGCGTTGTTAATGTTCTGCGGACTGTTGCTGTTTATGAGATTAAAAAAGAAAGAAGTGTAGAATAGTCATGCGGTCTATGATAAAGTGTATCAGCATACTTGACTTTTTAAAAACAGGTCGTTTCGGACAATTGACATCAGACATAAACGTTGATGATGTGATTACAATACTTGGATTGCCCGACAATAGAATTGATACGCCTGACGTAACTATGTTTTCCTATGGAAGATGGGAAATTCATTTTCTATGCAGCAATTCCAGCAAAATTTTCTTTATTCAAAACGACAGTCTATTGTATGACTGTTTAAATCACGATGAAATGATCGAATATAAAAACGATTATTTTATAATTGACCTAGATTTTATAAAACCATTTGAATATGTAAGATTGAACGAACTTATTCTTCTGTTTAAAAACAATTCCATTGCCTATACTGTTGAAGATGATTTTCAATTAAACTTAACTAGCGGTGTTTATCTGACATTTACAGATACCAAGCCTGAAATACCGCAGCAAGATGGCTTCCATTGGAAACAGAATATTCAAAATAGCATTATTGCAGAGACAGAAAAAAATCCGGAAAATTTATTACTCGCCTCTATAAGCATTAGGTATACATAAAGTTTATAAAGAATAGTTTGTATGCAACGATATTCAAGCAGAAGCGGTAAACCATCTGGAGTCATAGGTTTTGAGATTGGTAATAATTTTATTACAGTGCAGTTCACCAATTTTAAGACATATACCTATACTTATCGCAGCGCAGGCATGTCAACGGTGGAAACCATGAAAAACCTGGCTCTGGCGCAGCAAGGCTTGAGTACATTCATTGCACAGCACGATCCTAAGTTTGAACACTCCTAATATCAGACACAATGTTTATTTATTCTAAGCGTTTATGTGAATATTAAGCTCTCTTTATGAATAATATTTTTTGTACGAAATGAAAAAAGAAATTTTACTAAATGGCATAATACTACTGCTTCTCGGTGCTGCAAGCTGTGAAGGATATAAAACAATCAGCAGCACGGTCATTTCAGAAAACACCGGCGAACCAATTGCAAACGCCGCCATCAATCCGATCAATCATTTGGGCGATACTACGCAAACAGATTCTACAGGCAGATTTGAACTGAATAGCGGCTTCATCAGCATGATGTTTGGTGGGCCTAAATTTATATTAGAAATACAGAAAGAAGGCTACGATACCAAAACACTGAAAACAAAATGGGGACAGGATACCATACGGCTAACTCCCTTAAAACATTAAAGCATGAGACAAATAATACTCGACCTTGCCGTAACACTCGACGGTTTTATTGAAGGGCCGAACGGAGAAATTGACTGGTGTATCATGGATGATGACATGAATTTTGATGGCTTCCTTGCGGGCATTGATACCATCTTTTATGGACGGGTAAGTTATGACAGCTGGGGAAATTTTCAGCCGGATGCAACTGCTGATACTGCTGAAAAAACATTCTGGAACAACATTCATTCAAAGAAAAAATTCGTCTTTTCAAATCAGCATAGAAGCGATACAAAAGCTACCTTTCTTCATGGCGATATTGCTTCGCAGGTAGCAGCACTAAAAAAGCAGGCAGGCAAAGATATCTGGTTGTATGGCGGCGCCAGCCTCATCAAAACATTCATACAATTGAATCTGATTGATGTATACAGAATCTCTGTACATCCGGTGGCATTGGGTAACGGCAAGCCGCTGTTTGAAGACCTGAAAGAACGTCTGAATCTAAAACTGATCCAAACCAATGTATTTCGCTCTGGCGTAGTACAGATTATTTATCATCCACAATAACGGGTGTATTCGACGTATGCCTCTATGCAATAGAATATCTCCTTCCCCATTCTATTGCTTCATTTCCTTTTTTTAGGTATTTTAGTTTTTACAACCGGAACTATTTTTTTTCTGCCCCATGGAAGAACAAAGTGAAATAATCAATTTTATACTCAGCATCGTACTGTTTCTGTATTACCTGTACCTACTAAAAGGTTCAGAGTTAAAGGTGCACGTTCTATGGATTTACGCCATGCTCTGCATCATCTGTAGCAATGCCGCAACCATTGTGGAGGGCTATGTTTACTATGAACTATTCGACTACCTGGAACACGGCCTGTACATGGTCGCGGGCCTGTTATTTTTTATTGGCGCATTCCGGTTAAAAACTTTTTGAATCTGTGAAAGACATGGCTATCATTTTTACAAATTTCATAACGATTGGTCTCCTTTTCGGAACCATCATTATTTTGGCTTACAAAAGCAAAGGAACAATCAGATCAGTATCGCAATACCAGTTATTCTTCTCTTTCTTTTTATTAATCATAGGTTGCTTTTTTGATACACTTTTTCACATGGGATATAACCCTTTGTTTGACACCTATGGAGAATACATCACACTACTGTTTTTTCCTCTCATTATATTTTCAATTTTCACCTACTCGCTGAACAAAGAGTTGGAAAAAAGAAAGCGCAGCGAAATTGAACTGCAACACCAGAATGAAAGGTATCAGGTGGTTAACAAACAATTGACAGAGAGCAACGAAAAAATTCAGAAGATCAATGAAGCCCTAAGCAAGACCAATATGGAACTGGATAGTTTCGTATACCGGGTGTCGCACGACCTGAGAGCCCCTATCTGCACTTCTCTGGGCCTTACAGATCTTTCTATACGTTCAGCAGATATCAATGAAATCAAACATTATCTGAACCTGCAGGAAACAAGTCTGAAGCGTCTCGATCAGTTCATTGTCGATATTCTCGACTATTCAAAAAACATGCACGAGCAAATCATGCCTCAGCTGGTTGATTTCAACCAACTGATTGATTCAGCTTTTCAGGATTATAATACAGCACATACCCGTGCAATTAAACTGATCAAAAATATTGATGTGCAGGTTCCGTTCTATAATGACCTGCTACGCTTAAAAATCATCTTCAATAATCTTATTTCGAATGCCATTAAATTTCAGAAACAAGGAGATTACGGGCAGTTCATTGAAATCAATATTCACACTACAGAAGAAAAAGCTGTTATTGTTATACGCGATAACGGTATTGGTATTCCGGATAAATTTTTAGAAAAAGTATTTAAAATATTCTTTCGCGTGTCGAACAACAATTCCGGCTCCGGATTGGGATTATACATTGTGTATGATAGTGTAACAAAGATTCAGGGTACCATTGATCTGTCGAGCAACCTTAATGAAGGTACTGTAATCAGCATCTCCATCCCCAATTGCGGTCCGCAAAAAATCAAACCAGCAGAAATTATTTCAAACGATTGAATTCAATAAATCTATTCAGGAACATGCCTGAGTTATTCCTGTTGATTTACTTTTTTTCCAACATTATATGTATTTTGGTAATAGAACAAAATGATCACAGCAATACAATGAACGTAGAAGAAGCATTCAGGATCTTAGACCTTTCCATTAAAAGTCTTGAAAAAAGAAAGGCTGCCGCACAGCACAGAGTCTACATCAGTGATGTTGAAGCAGATGTCATCCATGTTGCCTGCCTTACGATTCTTCAGGACAATGCCATCAAAGAAGCGGATGTCTATGCTGCTGCCTTTACAGAAGCAGGAAAAAAAGTTACATATCTCTATACAGATAAAGAAGCTGTCAATAATACCCGTGACATTCTGAAGAACGTACAATGGAATGCTTTATGGGAACAACTTCACGAGTATTTCAAAAAAGTACATAACAGAGATATTGGCGAACGGGAGTTATTTTAATAAGCGCGAATTGGTATGAAAATAATTAAATGGATCTGTACGGCCTTAATGTTAGTCAGTTCCATACTCATCTTCAGCATAGCCATCAATGACCAGGGACCGAATATATACGACTGGATGAACTACCCTGTCATTGGTGCAGGAGCTGCGCTTGCATTTCTGACATTCTTCCTCTGGTTGCATTCTTATAAAAAACAGCGGAGCACGCTGCATCTCACCATGGCGACTTTGCCTTTTGTTTTAGCAACTTTTGCAATGATCCTCTATTATCAGACTCAGGAAAAAATAAATAAAGAATATTTTCTGTTAGCCATAAATCCGGATGAACATGCACATCAATATGAATATTATTTTCGTACAGACAACACACTCAAGACACATGGACTCTTTTTCTGGAGTGAAGGAAATGACTTTCAACCCTTCCGTATGCATGGCGACACCATCTTCCTGGACACCCTTTTACCGGCTACAGGCATACAATCCAAAATCTATCTGAAAACCACACAAACAGCCAGCAATGGGGAACAGAAGAAAGTATTGATTCCGCTCGACAATAATCACAAACCGATAGACACATTGAC
>JAGKWN010000162.1 GCA_021151805.1 Cytophagaceae bacterium
GTATATATAAAATGCTTAATTCATAACTCATAATTTATAAAACATTACATTCCAATCCTGAATCGTTTGCTTACGCCATCCCATTGGTTGCGGATGCGCCATTCGGCAGGGAAGTAGTTGTTAAAACGATTGGGCAGCGCTTTGATCCAGCCCAACGGGACGCCGTTGTAACACATGATGTTCCAGCCGCTTGATTCCTGTGTTAATGTGAATTCTTCCTTACTTAAATATTTGATTGCTTCTTCGTACGTCAGATCAATGCAGGTAAATAATTCTTTGTTCAAATGAATAGAAAGAGCCACAGCCATATCGGGTAAAAAGTCTTTGCCCTTCAAAATCCCCAGCGGAGTGCCGGCACGGTAGATCTTCAGGCACATGCTGATCTGTTCCAGCGCATCTTTAAATGTTTGGGAGAAGCAACGGAATTCTTCTTTATGTAAAAAGACGTATGAATCTTCTTTTGTTAAAATGTTTTTGGCGATTTCGGGAATAGCTTGTTTTTGCTGGACCTTACGATCTTTGCTCCATTTTTCACGCTTACCTGTATGGTTGGTCCACTCAGCAGTTTCCGGTTTACGGATCACACTTGCAAAGAAACCTTCGCCGTTTACTTTGTGCGGATAGAAGCGATAAAACGGAATACCGTTTTCCATACCGGTTTCAACGCCTTCGAAACCTGGAATGTTCAGGTGAACACCTTCAGCCTGATATTCCTGTTGCATCCAGCGCATGTTGTGTTCATTCTCTTCGCGGTTAAAGGTACAGGTAGAATAAATAATGATGCCGCCTGGTTTCAGCACCTGCCAGATATCGCTTAAGATACGCTTTTGCCTGCTGCAGCAAAGCTCTACATGGGCTTCGTCCCATTCGTTGATGGCCGCAGGATCCTTACGGAACATGCCCTCGCCGGAGCAGGGAGCATCTACTACGATAATATCGAAGAACGTACCTAGACGGTTAAAGTCGGCCGGATCATTGTGCGTTACGATCACATTGTTGTATCCCCACTTCAGTAAATTTTCATCTAAAATATTTACCCGCGTTTTGATTACCTCATTACTTACGAGCAAATGTTTTTCATTCAGTACATCGCAGATGAGCGTAGATTTTCCGCCGGGCGCAGCGCAGAGATCAAGTACGGTAAGTTCTTCTTTGTCTTGTATAACGGCCTCCAGTAATTGAGCCAGAAACATGGAGCTTGCTTCCTGCACATAATAGGTGCCGGCATGAAAGAGCGGATCGTAGGTAACAGTTGCATCTTCATCCAGCCAGTAGCCGTGTTTGTACCAGGGCACCTGTTTTAAACCTAAAGGTTGGTTCCATTTATGCGGATGCAGACGGATGCTGCGTTTGGAAGGGCGCAGCAAAGCTGCCTCAAATTGAGCATAGTCATTACCCAGAAGGCCTTCCATTTGCGTGACGAAGGCTTGAGGTAATTTTATATCCGCCATGGCTGATTAATCAAATAAAGAAAAGGATTCTCCCGGATAGATCTTGGGAGCAGGTTGTATACACTCAGGCGTATCGTTTGCCGCAGCGTTGACTGATTTATGTGCTTTGTAAGACGACATCAGTTGTGCATCATATGGCTTCAACAGACTGTTGATCTGGCTGTCTGTAATGCTTTCAGAGATCCACAAACGTTCCAGATCTTTGCGTAGAATCACCGGCATGCGTTCATGTACATCGCTTACCAGTCTGTTAGCTTCTGTTGTGATAATCGTTACAGTATTCAATACCGCTCCGGTCTCCTGATTTTCCCAGGAATCCCAAAGGCCGGCAAAGCAGAATAGTTCATCACTGTTCAATGTAAAACGGAACGGAACTTTTGCTTTACCTTCTTTTTTCCATTCGTAAAAACCATCTGCGGGTATAATGCAGCGTTGGTCCTTTACGCAATGTTTGAAAGGAATTTTGGAGGTGATGGTTTCGCCGCGTGCATTAATCATGTTTGCTGCTGTTGAGGTATCCAGCGACCAGCTTGGTACCAGACCCCAGCGCATGAAACTGATTTCATTCGGTTTTTTGCTCGTGATAACGGGCAATTGCTGCAAAGGGGCAACATTGTATCTTGGCTTAAAATCAGCCGGTGTACCAACATTGAAACGCTTTGCGATTTCTTCTTTACTTTTTGCTATTGAAAAACGACCACACATATACCTGCAAGTTAGATATATTGTTGAACAAATTCAACGCATCTGTCTTCAGACCAGTAAAAGCCTGTATTATTAAATTGTGCAAAGCCGCAATGTCCTCCATGTTGCGGAATCTCAAGACTGAAATGGGGCATTTTTTTCGCTTCTTCCATGGGATAACACTCTGGCGTCAGAAACGGATCGTTGGCAGCAGTGATCAGCAGGGTGGGCAATTTGATTCCGGAAATGTAATACCGGCTGCTATTGAGACGCCAGTACTCCCGGGCATTCGGAAAACCATGTAAAGGTGCTGTATACATTTCATCGAAAAGGTCGAAAGTACGCATGCCCGATAAGGGTTTGGGATCAAGTGTCGGGTAGCGCGTTGCTTTTTCCCGGACCTTCCGTTTCAGCGATTGCATGAACCGGTTCATGTAAACGGCGCTTTCCCATTTGGCCAGATGTACGGCACCGGCTGCCAGGTCTGTGGGAACCGAAAAGGTAATGGCACAAACCAGACGGGGATCCAGATCATTTCCCTGTTCGCCTAAATACTTCAATGTAATATTTCCGCCTACGCTGAAACCAATGAGTACCAAATGTTGATAAGATTTAGGGAATACAGCCAGGTTGAGCATGGTTCGTAAATCCTGTGTGTCGCCGCTGTGGTAAAAGCGCATCAGACGATTGGGTGTATCGCTGCAGCCCCGGTAATTCCATACCAGTATATCGTAGCCTTCAGCAAACAGGCGTTTGGCCATCCAGCGGGCATACTGGCTTTTGGAACTTCCTTCCAGACCATGGGAAAGAATCATCAAAGAAGATGATCCTTGTCTGTACCAGTCCAGGTCCAGAAAATCGCCGTCAGGCAATTCAAGCCGCTCAGTTTCTGTTACAAGCTGAGCCTCAGGTCTGAATAAAGCCGGATAAATGGTTTCCAGATGCTTGCCGGCAAGGAATAAAGGACGTTTATATGTGGATTGAATGAGAGGCAAGGGATTTACTGATTTTTTACTTTATAAAGTAAGAGAATTGTGCCATATTTGTCGGTATTTCAAAGATAATTAAAAATATGTCAACTGTTTTACGTCTGGCAATCCAGAAGTCGGGAAGATTGAGTGAAGAATCAATCAAATTAATCAAAGAATGTGGTATCGAATTCAGCAGCGGTGGTGGCACCCTGAAATCAGTTGCATATAATTTCCCTTTAGAGGTTTTATTTTTAAGAGATGATGATATTCCGGGTTATGTAGCCGACGGGGTAGCAGATATTGGTATTGTTGGTGAAAACGTTGCGGTTGAAACACGCAAGAAAATGGATACCGTACGTCAGTTGGGTTTCTCCAAATGCCGTTTGTCTATTGGTGTTCCGAAGGCAATGGATTTTACGGGTAAAGAAAGCCTGAACGGAATGCGCATTGCTACATCGTATCCGAATATTCTATCAGATTACCTGTTTGAAAATAACATCAAGGCTAGCATCCATGAGATCAGCGGTTCGGTTGAAATTGCACCGGGCATTGGTCTGGCAGATGCAATCTGTGATATTGTAAGTTCTGGAAGTACCTTGATCAGCAATGGTCTGAAGGAAACAGAAGTGGTGTTCCGTTCCGAAGCGATCTTAACGGCATGTCCGCAGCTAAGTGCTGAAAAGAAAGCAATCTTAGATGAATTGATGTTCCGTATCTCGGCTGTTAAAAATGCTGAGAAGACAAAATACATCATGTTGAATGTTCCTGATCACGCAATTAAAACGGTTACAGAATTGCTGCCGGGTGTGAAGAGTCCAACGGTAATGCCATTGGCAGAAAAGGGCTGGAGCTCGCTGCATTCTGTGGTAAAAGAAAGTGATTTCTGGGAGATCTTAAGCAAACTGAAAGAAGCAGGCGCAGAAGGTATTCTGGTGCTGCCGATAGAGAAGATAGTAAAATAGTTTCTACGTAAGAGACTATTTAGTATTGTTAATCAAAGTAGTTTAACAGTTCGTAGCTGAGTTTAAAGTGTATAGTGTAAAGTGTAAGTCGTTTCTTTATTACGGTTTACACTTTACTGTTTTAAATCACTTAGGTAGATTTAATTAATAACGAAAGCTTACACTTTACACTCTAAACTTTACACTCATACAAGATGAACGTAAATAAATATCCAAGCAAAGATCAATGGTCCAGCCTGCTCAAACGCCCTGTTATGGAAGCCGTGGAGCTGGAAGGAAGAGTGCTTGCTATTCTGAAAGAAGTGCAGGAACGCGGAGATGCAGCATTGATTGATTTTGCCCTGAAGTTTGATGGTGCAGCGCCAAAGTCTTTACTGGCGACGGATGCAGAGATTGCTGAAGCGCAGACATTAGTTTCTGAAGAATTGAAAGCAGCGATTCAGGTTGCAAAAAGTAATATTGAAAAATTTCATACGGCACAGAAAGAGGCGGAGATCCATGTAGAGACAATGCCGGGTGTGAATTGCTGGAGAAAGAGCTTACCGATTGAAAAGGTGGGTTTATATATTCCCGGCGGAACGGCTCCGTTGTTCTCAACAATCCTGATGCTGGGTGTGCCGGCAGGTATTGCGGGTTGCAAGCAATTGGTGCTATGTACACCACCGAATAAAGAAGGAAAAATTCACCCGGCCATTTTATATACAGCAAATTTACTGGGCATTAAAACAATTGTCAAAGCAGGCGGTGCGCAAGGCATTGCAGCCATGGCTTTTGGTACGGCTTCTGTACCGAAGGTATATAAGATTTTTGGTCCCGGCAATCAATATGTAACCACTGCCAAGCAACTGGTAACAAAATATGGCGTGGCGATTGATATGCCGGCTGGTCCCTCTGAAGTTGCTGTGATTGCCGATCAACAGGCGAATGCTGCGTTTGTAGCTGCTGATTTATTGTCGCAGGCAGAGCACGGCGCTGATAGCCAGGTGGTGCTGGTGAGTGATAGCGAAGACCTGATCAACCGCGTGGATGCAGAAGTAGCCGCACAGCTGTCGAAGCTTTCGCGCAAAGAACTTGCCGCAAAAGCATTGGATAACAGCAAAGCGTTTTTAGTAAAAGATATGAATGAGGCCATGGAGATGATCAATCTCTATGCGCCGGAGCACTTAATTTTACAGACTGAAAATGTAGATGCATTATTGCCTCTGGTGGTGAATGCGGGATCTGTTTTTATTGGTCCGTATACACCGGAATCTGCCGGTGACTATGCTTCCGGTACCAACCACACACTGCCGACAAACGGTTATGCAACTGCGTATGCAGGTGTGTCGCTGGATTCATTTATCCGTAAGGTGACTTTCCAGAAGATTACCAAAGAAGGACTGCAACAGATTGGTCCGGTGATCGAAACCATGGCGGCCGCGGAAATGCTGGATGCGCATAAGAATGCAGTGACAGTTCGTCTAAAAGAAATAACAAATTCCAAATAACAGATTCAGGAAAATAAATTCCAAATAACAAAAAACAAATTCCAAACGGCTGGAAGATTGCTTTGCGCTTAAAGCCTAACGCGGAATGCTTAAAGCTGAATATAGCATTAAAAGAGGCGCGATTTATTGCGCCTCTTTTGTTAAGCAGTTATAATTTAAAATTCATATCAATAAAATGGCTTCAAAGGTTTATTTTAAAAAGGCAGATGGTGTGAAGAGCTTACCATGGTATATCAAAGCAATATGTATTTGTGTAATGATTTTTACATTTTCTATCTCTTTTGATTTGATTGGTGCAAAAGAGAAAAACACAGTGATAGACAACCTGGAAATATCTGAATTAGTATCACAAACAAACCAAGGTAGATACTATACTACAGGGTATTTAACCAAAGTAACATGTGAGGATTTATTTTTTACGGTTAAAACTAAAAGGAATTATCTTCAAATAAACGATACCATTTTTGTAAAATATACACCATTGTATAAGTGGATTGGAAAATTAAATCTTTATAGATCGGGAAAAATATTTGACAAAAGTCCACCTGAAGGAACCTTTATTTTGCTTCATGCTTTATCTTTTTTAATTTTTTCATGTTGCTCGATTGTCTTGTATATAAATCGTTATGGCAAAGCCACAGAAATTCTAATGACTTTCGGAGTTTTGTTCTTAATTCTTATGTATTTCTTTTTTGGAACAGGCAATTATTTTGAGCCTTATAATTAGTTATGGTATTTATCGTGGCATTTTAG